>JBAUHP010000341.1:0-10005 GCA_049680345.1 Albidovulum sp.
GCTGCAAGCTATTACCCGCCCTTGGGCGAACGGCTTGGCACGCGGATGATCTTGCCCGAACATGCCGGTGTGGCCAATGCCATTGGCGCGGTCGTCGGGCAGGTGGCGATGCATGCCAGCGGCATTGTCACCGCCCCCGGCCCTGGCAGCTTTGCAGCCCACCTGTCCACCGGCCCCGCCCGGTTTGCCGACCGTGATGCCGCGATGACGGCCCTTGAAGAGGTCCTGCGCGCCGAGGCAACGGCCAGCGCCCGCGCGGCCGGCGTCGAGGAAATCCGCCTGACCACCGAGCGTGATATTTCCGAGATCGAGATCGAAGGCCAGCCCATGTTCATCGAGGCCAAGATCAAGGTCACCGCACAAGGCAGGCCAAGGATCGCAGTCGGGTGATTTTGCGGGGGGGGTAAGGCCCAAATCGGCTGAAATGTCCCAAGGATCAGGAGAGAATGAAATGAAAGCTGTCGCACTTACCCATTATCTGCCGGTCGATAACCCGAAGGCCTTCCTTGATGTAGAGCTGCCAACGCCGGTTGCATCGGGGCGCGACCTTCTGGTTTCGGTTCGGGCGGTATCGGTCAACCCCGTTGATACCAAAGTGCGCAAGTCGAAAGACGTTGTCGAAGATCCGCCCCGGGTTCTGGGCTGGGATGCCAGCGGCGTGGTCGCGGCGGTTGGGCCGGATGTCACACTTTTTAAGCCCGGGGATGAGGTTTACTATGCGGGCGATATCACCCGTGCGGGGTCCAATGCGCAATTCCAGCTGGTGGATGAGCGTATCGTGGGCCCCAAACCAAAGACCTTGAATTTTGCCGAAGCCGCCGCACTTCCACTGACGACGATCACCGCCTATGAGGCGTTCTTTGACCGTCTTGGCATTGACCGCGACGGTGGTGATAAGGGGCAGTCGGTTCTTATCGTGGGGGCGGGCGGCGGTGTAGGCTCTATCGGGATACAGCTTGCCAAGGCGGCGGGGCTTGTGGTTATTGCCACCGCCTCGCGCCCCGAAACTGAAGCCTGGGTCAAAAAGCTTGGCGCGGATCATGTGGTCAACCACCGCGAACCGATGGTTGAACAGCTGCGCAAACTGGGCTTTGAGCATGTCGATCATATCGCGATTTTCAACGATATGCGCCATTGGGACGCGGCAGTTGAACTGATCCGCCCCCAAGGCGGGATCGTGTCGATCGATGATACCGGCCAGCCGATGCCGATGGCCTTGATGAAAACCAAAGCGGCCAGCCTGCATTGGGAGTTTATGTTCGCGCGGGCGATGTTCAAGACACCCGATATGATCGAGCAGCACAGGTTGCTGGCCTATGTCGCGGCGGAAATAGACGCAGGCCGTATCCGCACGACAGTTGATACGGTGCTAAGCCCGATCAATGCCGCCAATCTGCGCGAGGCGCACCGCTTGATCGAAACCGGCAAGGCCAAGGGCAAGATCGTCGTCGAAGGGTTTTGACGGGCATCGCCAGATAGGCCGTGGTCAAGCCACGGCGCGCCTATGCAGCACTTGCCTTGCGCGCCAGCCTTGCCCTTATGCTTTCGACATCGGCGCGGGGGGTGGCCGCGAACAGGGTCTGGGTATAGCTGTGTTGCGGATCGGCAAAGACTGCCTCGCGGGGGCCCGCCTCTACCACCGCACCTTTATACATGACCATCACATCATCGGCGATATAACGCACCACCGACAGATCATGGCTGATGAACACATAGGTCAGGTCAAACTCATCTTGCAGATCGGCCAGAAGGTTCAGCACCTGTGCTTGCACCGACAGATCCAGCGCCGAGACCGGTTCGTCAAGCACCAGCAATTTGGGGTTCACCATCAATGCCCGTGCAATTGCCAGACGCTGGCGCTGACCGCCCGAAAACATATGCGGGTAACGGTTGAAATGTTCAGGCTTAAGGTCAACCTTGGTCAGCATCATCTGCGCAAGGTCACGGCGTTCCGCGGCCGTGTGGTCGGTGTTGAGGTAGAGCTGTTCCATCAGCATATCGCCGACCTTTTGGCGCGGGTTGAGCGATCCGTAAGGGTTTTGAAACACGATCTGCACCTTGCGCCGCATCTCGCGCCCCGGCGCACCTTTGGCAATGTCGATGGGGGTGCCGTCCAGCAACAGCTCTCCGCTTGTTGCGGGGTCGATCAAGGTGATGATCCGCGCCAGCGTTGATTTTCCGCATCCGCTTTCGCCGACGATGGCAAGGGTCTTGCCCTGCTCGACGCGAAAGCTGACGCCTTTGAGGGCTTGCACGGTCTTGGCGGCGCCAAAGATACCGCCGCTGACCAGATAATCGCGGGTGATGTTACGGCCTTCCAGCACTGCGGGTTTGGTCTGATCCATCACATGCCCTCCATCATTTCGCCCACGGTGGGCAGGCGGTCACCGGTGGCATTTTCCGGCAAGGCGGATAGAAGCGCGCGGGTATAGGCGTGCTGGGGTTTTTCAAACAGCGTCAGCACATCGGCCTCTTCCATCTTGCGGCCCCGATATTGCACCACCACACGATCTGCGGTTTCCGCCACCACGCCCATGTCATGGGTGATCATGATCAGCCCCATCCCATGCTCTTGCTGAAGGTCGACCAACAGATCAAGGATCTGCTTTTGAATGGTCACATCAAGGGCTGTAGTCGGCTCATCCGCGATCAGCAGTTTTGGATTGCACGCAATGGCCATGGCGATCATCACGCGCTGGCATTGGCCGCCGGACATCTGATGCGGATAGGCCGATAGGCGCGCTTCGGGGTCGGGGATGCCGACCTGGGCAAAAAGTTCGACCGAGCGCGCCTTGGCTTCGGCCTTGGACATGCCCAGATGGGTGCGCAAAACCTCTGCCATCTGAAAACCCACGGTGAAGCATGGGTTGAGGCTGGCGATCGGTTCTTGAAAGATCATCGAGATATCGCGCCCGATGACGGTGCGTTTTTCGGTCGCATCCATGCCCAGAAGATCGCGCCCGTCATATTGCATCATATCGGCGGTGATCGTGGCGGAGGGCGGCAAAAGCCCCATCACCGCCAGCATCGACACCGATTTGCCAGATCCGCTTTCGCCGACGATCGCCAACACTTCGCGCGGGGCCACGGTAATATCGACGCCGTCCACCGCCTTGAACGGGCCTTTGGCGGTGTCAAAGCTGACGGTCAGGTTCTTGATCTCCAATAGCTTTGACATGGCTCAGCTCCGCTTCAGTTTGGGGTCAAGCGCGTCACGCAAACCGTCGCCCATCAGATTGATCGCCAGAACCGTGATCAAGATCGCCAGTCCGGGGAAGGTCACCACCCACCATGCGCGCAAGATGAACTCGCGCGCTTCGGCCAGCATCGTGCCCCATTCGGGGGTCGGGGGCTGCGCACCCATGCCCAAAAAGCCAAGGGCGGCCGCATCCAATATGGCGTTTGAGAAGGACAGCGTGCCTTGTACGATCAGGGGCGCAAGACAATTGGGCAAGATGGTGCGAAACATCAGCCGCAGCTTGCCCGCACCGGCCACCCGCGATGCCATCACATATTCCTTGGGCAGCTCGCTCATCACCGCACCACGCGTGAGGCGCGCGAAATGCGGCTGCAAGACAAGGGCGATGGCGATCATCGCATTCATCAGCCCCGGCCCAAGCACCGCCACCAACACCAGCGCCAGCAACAGCGACGGAAAGGCCAAGATCACATCCATCACCCGCATGATCACCGTATCGACCCAGCCGCCGAAGAACCCCGCAACCAGCCCCACGATAATTCCGCCGGTAAGGGCGATGGTCACCACCATCAGCCCGATAAACAGCGAAAACCGCGCGCCATAAATCAGCCGCGACAGCATATCGCGCCCGACGGCATCGGTGCCCAAGAAGAACTCGGGCCTGCCGCCTTCCGCCCAGCGTGGCGGCACCAGGAATGCATCGCGGATCTGCTGGGTCGGATCATGCGGGGCGATAAGCGGCGCGAAGATCGCGACCAGCACCAGTGCCACAAACACCCAAAGCCCGACCAAGGCCCCGCGATTTTCGCGGAAATAATGCCAAAATTCGGCAAAGGCTGCGCGGGCACCGACGGCGGCGGCGGGTTCGATTTCGGTTGTCGTTGTCATGGCCACCCTCACTGATGCCGAATGCGTGGATTGATCAGCCCGTACAAGAGATCAACGATCAGGTTCACCACCATGACCATCGCCGCAATCATCAACAGCCCGCCCTGAACCGCCGGGTAATCGCGGCGCGAAATGCTGTCGACCATCGCCTTGCCGATGCCCGGCCACGAAAAGATCGTTTCGGTCAAGATGGCACCGCCCAAAAGCGTGCCGACTTGCAGGCCGATTGTCGTGACCACCGGGATAAGGGCGTTGCGCAAGGCATGAAGCCCCACAACCCGAAAGGGCGACATGCCCTTGGCGCGCGCGGTGCGCACGTAATCTTCGCCCAAAACCTCCAGCATCGCCGACCGCGCCTGACGCGCGATCACCGCCATCGGGATCGTTGCAAGAACGATTGTGGGCAAGATCAGATGGCTGAGGGCCGAGGAAAACGCGCCCTTTTGCCCTGACAACACACTGTCGATCAGCATAAAGCCGGTGACTTTGGGGAAGTAGTAAAGCAAGGAGATGCGCCCCGATACCGGGGTCCAGCCTAAAATGCCCGAAAACAGGATGATCAACAAAAGCCCCCACCAGAAAATCGGCATCGAATAGCCGATCAAAGCCGTGCTCATGCTGATCTGATCGAACCATGATCCGCGGCGGATGGCCGCGAACATGCCCAAGGGCAGGCCGATTAGCGTCGCCAGCAAGATGGCGCAAAGACCAAGTTCAACCGTTGCCGGGAACAAGGTCATGAATTCAGTCAAGACGGGTTTTTTGGTGACCAGCGAAATCCCGAAATCGCCGTGCATCAACCGGGCCAAAAAGTCGAAATACTGCTGCCAAAGCGGGCGGTCAAAGCCAAGCTGGTGCAGCAAGGCTTGATAGCGTTCTGGCGACAGCCCGCGTTCGCCCGCCATCAGCAAGACCGGATCGCCGGGCAGCACCCGCACGAAGCCAAAAGCAACGATGGTGATGCCGATGAAGGTCGGCACCAGATAGGCAAGTTTGCCCAGAAGAAATCGGATCATCTACCCACCCCAATAGCTGGGCGCGCCAGAAACTCCGGCGCGCCCGTTGGTATTTTTGAAGGTTACTCAGCGATATCCACGCCGTCGAAACGGTGCGAGCCAAGCGGATCCATGACATAGCCGGTCACGGATTTTGCCATTGGCACGAAGACCGTCGAATGGTCCAGCGTCGCCCAAGGCGCTTGTTCCTTGAAGATCACCTGCGCTTCTTCATAAAGCTTGGTACGCTCCGCGATATCAGAGGTGACCTTGGCTTTTTGCAGCAGATCGTCGAAGGGCTTGTAGCACCAATGCGCGCGGTTCGCCCCGCCGTCACCGGCAGCAGCACAGCCAAGCAAAACGCCCAGGAAGTTGTCCGGATCGCCGTTGTCACCGGTCCAGCCAAGGATGACGGCGCCGTCACGGTTCAGCTCGGTCGATTTCTTGAGGTATTCACCCCATTCATACGACACGATTTCAACCGCAACACCGATCTTGGAAAAATCTTCCTGGATAAGTTCCGCAGTGCGGCGCGCATTTGGCATATAGGGGCGCTGCACCGGCATCGCCCAGACCTTCATCGACAGATCAGAGACACCGGCATCTGCCAGCATCTGCTTGGCAACTTCCGGCTCGTAGCTGTCATCCTCGACCGCGTCGTTGTAAGACCACATGGTTGGCGGGATCGGGTTCTTGGCGATCTGGCCGGTGCCCTGGAACACGGCGTCGATGATGGCCTGCTTGTTGATTGCCTTGTTCAGCGCCTTGCGCACCTCTGGCTTATCAAAGGGTGCCATCGTGGTGTTATAGGCCAGATAGGCGACGTTCAGGCCAGCTTGCTCCATCACCGTCAGGTTCGGATCGGCTTTCAGCGCCTCGATATCGGCCGGGGCCGGGTAAGGCATAACGTGGCATTCGCCTGCGTTCAGCTTTTGCACACGCACGGCTGCATCCGGGGTGATGGCAAAGATCAGATCGTCAAGCGCTTGCTTGCCAGCCCAGTAATCGGCATGGGCCTTATAGCGGATGACCGCATCTTTTTCATAAGCGACAAACTGGAACGGGCCAGTGCCGATCGGCGCTTGGTTCAGATCGGAAAGGGTTCCAGCCGCTGCCAGCTTGTCGGCATATTCTTTTGACACGATGGATGCGAAATCCATGCCAAGGTTGGCCAGGAACGGGGCTTCGGGACGCGAAAGCACGAATTTGACGGTGTAGTCATCAACCTTGGCCACTTCGGTGATGACGACGTTCATCTCCATCCCGTCGAAATATTCGTAAGTGATGCCTTCGATATAGCCATGCCATGGATCGTCGGTATTGCCTTGACGGTTGAACGAAAACACCACGTCATCGGCGTTGAAATCGCGGCTAGGGGTGAAATAGTCGGTCGAGTGGAATTTGACGCCCTGACGCAGGTGGAAGGTGTATTCCATACCATCTTCAGAAACTTCCCAGCTTTCGGCCAAAGCCGGGACCACATTGGTGGTGCCGGGGGCAAATTCGACCAAGCGGTTATAGATAGTCTTGGAGGAGGCATCGAAGGTGGTGCCTGCGGTATAGGGCGCGGGGTCGAAACCTTCGGGCGATCCTTCTGAACAGTAGACCAGCGCCTTGGCCGAAGCCGCGCCGCCAAGCAAGCCGGCCATCACAAGGCCTGTTGCCAATCGGGTGAAATTCTTCATTTCCCTGTTTCCTTTTTTGGGTTGGACGGTCAGATCCGGCCGCGTAGGGCCGTATCGATTCCCAGGCCGGGCGTTGCTGCGCGGACGGGGGAATGGGGGGAGGGCGATCATGTGCAGATCACCGGATGACGCGGCATTTCCGACAGCACTTCGGGGCCATCGGGGCGCAAGAACACCACCTCTTCAAGGCGCAAGCCAAATGTGCCCGCAAGGTAAATGCCGGGTTCAATCGTGAATACATTGCCGGGGCGCAGCGGTTTGGTGGCCGCGGCGGTGATATAAGGCTCTTCGTGAATGTCGATGCCAAGGCCGTGGCCGGTTCGGTGCTGGAACATGGCGCCGTAACCGGCGGTCGCAATCACCGAGCGGGCGGCATTATCGACCGCAGACGCGGGCGCGCCCGGCTGGGCGGCCATGAGGGCGGCCACAACGGCGCATTCAACTATTTCGGCGACTTTGAGGAATTCGGCGGAAGGTGTGCCGAACCAGCCGACCCGCGTCATGTCGGACGGATAGCCCATGTGCCGCGCACCTGCGTCAATCAGCACCGCCGTATCGCGGGCAAGCGGCGTGTCGCCGGTGTGGTGATGCGGGAAAGCGCCATTGCCACCAAAACACACCGAAGTGAATTCGGTGGTGGCCCCCGCTTGCGCGTAAACAGTAGCGATAACCTCGGCCACTTCCGCCTCGGTTATGCCTTCGCGCAGGGCGGCAAAGCCTGCTTCCACGGCGCGGTCGTTCAAGACGGCACTTGCCTTCAAGGCGCGGTATTCATCTTCGCTTTTCTCGGCCCTCAATGCGCCGACGGTTGCACCCAGAAACTGCCGCTTTGCGCCCGGCAAGGCATCAAGCACCAGCAAGGCAAAATCAGCGCGCATGGCTTCGTCAAGCGACAGGCTGACCGCATCGGCATTGACCCCGGTCTGGGCCAGCAGATCAGCCAGCGCTGCGCTTGGGCCTTCTTCATCCCTCCAGCAGTGAAAGGGCAGATCGGTATGTTGACGCACCGAGGCGGCGTTTAGCCCCGGGATCAGCAAGCCCGCATAGCTTTGGCTGACAAAAAGCAAAACCGGGCGTTCATCGCCATGCGGGTTCAGCCCGGCAAGCCAGCGCATATGGCTGGTCGGCCCCAGCACGGTCAGATCGACCCGGGCGGCAGCCATGCGTTTGCGCAGCGCCGCGATGCGTTGTGTGGCAATCCCCGTCATTCGGCGTCCACCTTGGCCGCTATGTCACGCCCGTTCGCGGGCGGCGTCAAAGCCGCGTGCCCCGGTGTATGAAAGAGCTTCAGCGTACCCGACCACAACAACCGCGCAGGCTTGTCGGTGCCGTTGCTATAGGCATGCGGATGGCTGCCCTGATAGTGGATGCTGTCGCCAGCGGTCAGATGAAAGGCATTGCCATCGACCGTCTGGGTGATCGCGCCATCCAGCACATAGATAATCTCTTCGCCTTCATGGGTGAAGGTTTCCGACTGAAACCCGGCGGGCACATGGATGATGAAGGATGACAGCTCATTCCCCGGCACTTCGGTGCTAAGGCGCTCGTAACGCAGCTCTGAGCCGTTGATTGAAAATTGCGCGCGCTGGCTGACGCGGGTCATGGCATCCGCCGGTTTTGGGGTGACGATGAAATAATCAATGCCAACCCCAAGCGCCTGTGCCACCTGCGCCAAGGTGCCCAAAGTTGGGCTGGCGTTGTTGCGTTCAAGCTGGCTGAGATAGCTGTATGAGATGCCCGATCTCTCACCAAGCTGCTGCAACGTCAGCGCAAGTTGCCGCCGTCGTTTACGGATCATCGCGCCGATTTTGGCGGATGTATTACTCGTATTATCTTTCATTACTGAGTCGTTCCCTCCCCTGGAACAATTGCTTGAAGCTACACAACAAAAAATTGTTCCGATAGAGAAATAAATTTTTCCTCGGAAGAAAACCTGCGCGCGCAATCGTGCAAGAATTTGAAAAAAAACGAAAAAGGCCCCGGTCAGGGGGCCTTGGTAGCGTCAAAAAAACTTTGAGCGGCTCTAGCCCCAGTCAAGCACGACCTTGCCGCTTTGGCCCGAACGCATCGCATCAAAGCCCTGCGCAAAGGCATCGACGCCAAAGCGGTGGGTGATGACCGCACGTATATCAAGACCGTTTTCCAGCATGGCGATCATCTTGTACCAGGTCTCAAAAATCTCGCGCCCGTATACGCCTTTGATGGTGATCGCCTTGAACACGATGCGGCTCCAATCGACCGGGCTTTTGCCGGGCGGAATGCCAAGCATGGCGATGCGGCCCCCCATCACAAGATTTTCGACCATCTGGTCAAGGGCGGCCTGACTGCCCGACATTTCCATGCCGATGTCGAAACCTTCCTTCATCTTCAAAGCCCCCGCAACCGCGCGCAGATCTTCCTTTGCCACATTGACCGGCACCACATCGGCAACCGTTGCTGCCAGATCAAGCCGGTGTTGATTGATATCGGTGATCACCACATGGCGCGCGCCGACATGGCGGGCGACGGCGGCGGCCATGATGCCGATGGGGCCAGCACCAGTGATCAACACATCTTCGCCCACCAGATCGAAAGACAAAGCGGTGTGAACGGCATTGCCCAAAGGATCAAGGATCGCGCCTATTTCATCATCAATCGCGTCGGGAAGGGGGACGACATTGAAGGCGGGCAGGCGCAGATATTCGGCAAATGCGCCTTGTTCATTCACCCCGATGCCGCGGGTGGCGGGATCAAGGTGGAACTTTCCGGCCCGGCTTTGCCGACTTTGCTTTCCAATCAGATGGCCTTCGCCCGAACAACGCTGGCCGATCGAAAGGCCTTCGACATTGCGGCCAATCTCAACGATCTCACCGGCAAATTCATGGCCGGTGACCAGGGGCACGGGCACGGTTTTCGCGGCCCAGTCATCCCAGTTCCAGATATGGATATCGGTGCCGCAAATGCCGGTCTTGCGGATACGGATCAGCACATCATCGGGGCCAATCTCGGGCACCGGGCGGCGTTCCATCCAAATTCCCGGCTCTGGCTTGGCCTTGACCAGCGCTTTCATTTCATTCGACATCAGATTGCCCCCACTGCTTTGCCCGCATCCTTGAAGGCGGCAAGCGCCATATCCAGATCGGCCCGGCTCAGGCGTGCATTCATCTGGGTGCGGATGCGCGCCTTGCCTTTGGGGACGACCGGAAAGAAGAAACCCGCAACAAAGACGCCGCGTTCAAAAAGCGCGGTTGCCATGCGC
>JBAUHP010000342.1:0-8031 GCA_049680345.1 Albidovulum sp.
CAGCTATGGCCAGACCCAGCCAACCCAAGGGCGTGCCGGTAAGATAATCGCGGTGGCACAGGCCCGTGGCGGTGTGGGATCAACGACGGTAGCGGTCAATCTTGCGGATCAACTCGCGGTCCGCAAAGGGCAAAGCAAAACCGCGCCTCGGGCAAAGGTGGCACTACTTGATTTCGATCTGCAGTTCGGCAGTGTCGGCTCATTCCTGGATCTGAATGAGCAAGACACATTATTGCAACTGGCCCTGGATGGCACCATCCCCGACGCGAATTTTCTTGAACAATCAATGGTCACAATGCCCAGCGGGCTGTCTGTTCTTGGGGCACCGTCGAAATTCGCGCCGCTTGACTCTTTGCGGCCAGATCAGGTGGCGGCCATTCTCGACAGCTTGCGTGAAACCCATGACTATATCGTAGTGGATCTTCCGCGGGCCCTCGTCAGTTGGATCGAACCAATTGTTCAGCGGGCGGACGAGTTGATCATTGTCACCGACATATCGGTATCATCGGTTCGCCACTGCCGCCGTCTGATCGATTTCTTCACATCCGACAATATGGCTTTACCGGTAGAGATCATCGTCAACCACGAACGCCGGCCGTTGTTTCAGTCTTCGATGCACCGCGAGGCCGCAAAAGTGTTGGAGCGAAAGCTTAATCATTGGCTTCCGCATGATCCGCGCGCAGCGGCAACAGCAGCTGGCCGCGGGCAACCCTTGTCCAAAGCTGCCCCGCGATCGCCGCTCGGAAAGGCAATGTCACAATTTGCCAAAAAGACCGTGTCCGGACTTTCTTTGTCCACTCAAAGCCATAGCAAATAGGAGCGCAGCAAGTGTTCAAACAGTTTACACGGACCGAAAGAAAAGAAAGCGCCAAAGTAATTGACATTGCGACGAAGGCGGTAAAAGCAGCGCCGATCATCCAAGGCCCCTCACCGCTGGAAGCCGAGCTGATTGTCCGGCTGGAGCTGAAAAGCCGACTGCATGATGTCTTGCTGGAACGGCTTAACCTAGCGGTGATCGACAAGGTACAGCCCGAGGAATTGCGGCGCGAAGTTGCCACGCTGGTTTCACAGGCGTTGAGTGAAGAAGGCCGCCCGATGCGTTCGGAGGAATTCAAAAAACTAATCGATGAATTGCTTGACGAAGTCATGGGGCTGGGGCCGCTTGAGCCGCTATTGGCAGATCCCACGGTCAACGACATTTTGGTGAACTCGCATAGCAATGTTTATGTCGAACGCTACGGGCTTTTGGAAAAAACCATGGTGCGTTTCCGCGACGAACGCCACCTTTTGCGGATCATCGACAAGATCGTTGCAAGGGTGGGGCGGCGGGTGGACGAGTCGAACCCATGGGTCGATGCCCGGCTTGAAGACGGTAGCCGCGTCAACGCGATTATCCGGCCCTGTGCGATTGACGGACCGTCAATGTCGATCCGCAAGTTTTCGCGCAGTCCTTTGACGATGCAACGCATGGTCGAGCTGGGGACAATAACGGAACCTGCGACTGCGCTGCTGACAGCATTGGTGCAGGCGCGGCTTAACGTCCTTATTTCTGGGGGAACCGGCTCCGGCAAGACGACCATGCTCAATGCCATGTCTGCCAGTATCGGCGAAAGCGAACGCGTGGTGACAATCGAAGATGCCGCCGAACTGCAACTGCAGCAAAGTCACGTCGTTCGTCTGGAGACCCGCCCCTCAAACCCGACCGGTGGCGGAACCGTTTCGCAGCGCGATCTGGTGCGAAACGCGCTTCGGATGCGGCCAGACCGGATCATCGTCGGTGAGGTGCGTGGCGCAGAGACATTCGACATGCTTCAGGCAATGAACACTGGCCATGACGGCTCCATGACCACCGTCCATGCCAATACGGCGCGCGACGCTTTGGGCAGGTTGGAGCAGCTGGTGACGATGATCGGGCTGGATTTTCCGATCGCCGCCATCCGCTCACAGATCGCGGCCGGTATCCATATTGTCGTCCAACTGAACCGCCTGAGTGATGGCAGCCGCAGGGTGATGAGCATATCTGAAATAACCGGAATGGAAGGCAACACCGTGACGATGCAAGATATCTTTGTCTTCCGCCGGACCGGGGTTGCGGAATCCGGGGCCATCCTTGGCAAATTTGTTGCAACCGGTATTCGCCCGCGTTGCTACGATCAGATCATGCAATCGGGCTTCCATCTGAAGGGCGACATGTTCGTGGGTGAAGGAGCGCCGACATGACCTATTTGCCGGAGTTTGAGGCCAACTCACTCTTTTATATTGGTGTCTTTTTAGGGGTTTTGCTGGCTTTCGAGGGCCTGCGCCAAGCTTTGACGCGCAGTGAAAGCATATCTGAGGCCCGCAACCGTCGCATGCGCATGATTGCATCCGGGGCATCGACCAAAGATGTTTTGAATTTGCTGAACCCAACCCAAGGTCGCTGGTTGCTGTCCGGCGTACCAATTTTGGGATCCTTGCCGACAAGTCTGCGGCAAGCGGGGATGACAATACGCCCCCAGCTGTTTTTGCTGGCGTGCTTCAGTGCAAGTGCGACAATATCTGCCGCAGCATCAACCCTGATCATGCCCGCACTGGCAATTGGCGTGTCGGTCCTGATTTGCTTTATCTTGCCGGTGTTCTTGGTGCGGTTCGCGCAAGCGCGCCGCATGGCACAAATGGTCAGCCAGCTACCCGATGCTCTGGACCTTATGGCGCGGGGCCTGAAGGTGGGACATCCGCTGAACTCAACAATCGCCGCAGTTGCAAGCGACATGAACGATCCTGTCGCAACAGAATTCGGCATCATTGTTGATCAGATCAGCTACGGTGACGATCTCGTCGATGCGTTCATGGATTTCGCCGATCGCACCGATCTTGAAGATGTCCGCTATCTGTCAGTCAGCGTGGCGATCCAGGCCGGGACCGGTGGCAACCTGGCTGAGGTTCTCAACACTTTGGCCAAGGTGATCCGCGACCGCATTTCCATGCGCAAGAGGATCCTTGCCCTATCGTCAGAGGGGCGACTGACGTCGATCTTTTTGTCGTGCATACCGCTGGTGATCCTTGGCGCAACATCCCTGACCGCGCCGCATTACTATGCAGAGGTCAGCGATGACCCGTTGTTCCGGCCTTTTGCCGCAGTCGTCGCGGTTTTGGTTGTGGTCAACTTTCTTGTGATGCGGCGCCTGGTGCGCTTCAAGATTTGATGGAGAAGCGACATGATTGACACCGTTGAAAATCTGGCACGCGGCATGGGCCTTTCCGTCGGAACACTTGCGATTTTGGGTGTGGGGTTTGGCTCCATGCTGGTCATCTTCGGCATTTCCGGCGCTTTGGCAGGAAAAGACCCGCAATTGCGCCGGATGGCAGAGCAAGGCGGTCGCCGCATGACATCCGTTGCGGACCGTGGCATCTTGAAAAATATCGGCGCGGATCCGACTGGCCTGATGAAGGCCCTTGTCCCGGCAAAACGCGAAGACCGCAGCTTGATCCAGCACCAGTTGATGCAGGCGGGACTGACCGGCACCAATGCGGTGCGCAACTATTATCTGGTCAGACTGTGCGCCGGCATACTTTTGCCATTGGCCTTGCTTGCGGTGATTTATGCCTCTCGCGTTGGCGCGGTCGCGCTGCCTGCGGTGTTGGACAATGCGCTTGGCGGATGGAGCCAGCTGCACATCTTGCAAATGCTCAGCCTCCTTGTCGCCCTAGGGTTCTTCGGCCCCGCGATTTGGGTCCGGTCACGCTCCGCCGAACGGCGGCGCGCCATTGAAGAAAGCTTTCCCAATGCGCTTGACCTCATCCAGATATCGGTAGAGGCGGGTCTTGGTTTTGATGCGGCCATGATCCGGGTTGGAAACGAGATCGAAAAGACCGCTCCGGAAATTTCGTATGAATTGCTGGCGGCACAGCGTGAAATTCAGGCAGGGCGCGGCAGAGACAAGGCGCTGCTGGACATGGCAGCCCGTACCGGTGTGGATGAGGTGACGTCATTTGCCAATGTGGTCTTACAATCGATCCAGTTTGGCACCAGCATTTCAGATACGCTGACAACTTACGCAAAGGAAATGCGAACCCACCGCGAACTTCGCGCCCAGGAAAAGGCCAATAAACTTCCGGTTAAAATGTCCGCGGTCATGGCCTCACTCATGCTTCCTGCGCTATTACTGCTCACGCTTGGACCAATGCTTATTCGGCTGGTTCGCATGTTTGCCCAATGATTATATAATTAATCCTCATTTCCCAAGTGCGCCCGCCCAGCCTATTCAGGCAACATTTGGGCGGGCTTGCCGTTATCTGCGCCGAAAACCGAACCAATATCGCCTTCAGGTTGAAAAATCGTGCGATTCGAAAGAAATGTGGCAATTTATTGGTCGAAACGTGGCAACATGTTGTTAGGGACGGGTTAGCCAGAGAGGCTGATTTGGTGCCGGGAGATAAACACCTGCTTGCCATTTCTCTCGGCGATCAAATTCAATTACGCGAACGGAAGATAATTTAAATAACTACTCCGAGACTTGAAATTGATGTAAAGTAAGGGGTGCAAGTTGGGTATTTTAGCGCGACAAACCGCCACTGATTCACAGACGAGTGGTGCGATCAAATCCGCCGTCGTAGAGGCCATCGCAGATTGGTGCGAAGCACTTCACGGTGACATGCCCCTTGAAATGGCATTTTCCGGCTTGGTGTGTGGATTGGGTGCTGAAGCAGGCATGATCGTTCGAACCTATTTGAATGAATTCAACCCGATCCGTGTCGCAATATATGACAAGAAATCGGACACCGGGTACCAGCCTTTAAAAACCACTTTCGCCGATGGATATTTTGGCCCGCATGTGTTCAAGCCACGAACCGCCAGCGTCTGGCTTGCCTCGGGCCATATTGGTGAAAATGGTATGAACCCGGCGCCGGGATTGGACGAATGGCACTCCCTTCGTAAGATGAAGGAGTTTGCGGTTCTGGTGCTGGCCGGGGGGCCGGTGACACGTGACCATATCGAGCTGCACTTTCGCGAGCCCCTGTCACTAGATGCTCAGGCCTCGCTTGGTGCCGTGCTACCAACCATGGCCCGCACATGGGCCGCGCGGCGGGTTGGGCTGATCACGCGTTCGGTTGTGAACGAACGCCTGCTGGCGGATCAAGGCAATGCGATGCTGGCCAGGATGCCACTCCTGAGCATCAGCAATCCGTCACGCCTCAGCCGCGCCGAATTCCGGGTCTGTCTGCTGCTGAGCCGTGGGCTGTCGGTCAAGGGTGTGGCGGCAGAGCTTTCTTTGTGTGACGCGACCGTACGCTCGCATCTGCGCGCTATTTATTCCAAGACCGAGACGTCGGGTCTGGCGGAACTGGTCTTTCAGCTGATCGGCGCGCATCTGACGGCGAGTGACCTCGAAGCAAGATGCGCGTGAACTGAGCGAAAGGTAAGAGAAATGTCCTTGGCACCACTTGTCATGCTCTCGCCGGTCCTTTTGGCCGTGGCATATTGCGACCTGCGATTCATGCGCATCCCGAATGTTCTGAGCATTCTGGCGGTGGCATTATTCGTGATCTCTTGTCTGTTTTCCATGCCGGTGGACCTTCTGGCGCGGATCACGGTTGCGGCTTTGGTTTTCGGGCTTGGTTTCGTTGCCTTTTGTTTGCGGATGTTCGGCGGTGGCGATGTCAAAATACTATCCGCCCTGATGCTGTTTGTACCGATGCCAAGTCTGGCGCAATTCGCCTATTTGTTCTCAGCGTCCATGCTGATCGGGATCCTGGCGATCCTTGGGCTCCGGAAGCTGCCGCAAGCCGCCGGCCACAGCTGGAAAGCGATTTCCGGCAGCACCAAGTTTCCCATGGGCATCTCCATCGCGCTGTCAGGCATATTGCTTCCTTTGGTTGACCTTGCCTTTGGACGCCTTTGATCGGACGCGCCTCTTGCGAAAATTGCACCGCTATTTCGGGCAATTTGGGCAGGGGCCAAGCAGATATGGCAATTGGCGGCGGGAACGAGACTGCGGCCAACCTTCTGTGATCGCTGGAGCCGGTTAATTGGGCCCAGGCGCGAAAAATTCGAAGGGCTTTTCAACTTGCCCATTGAGGCAGCGCACCCTGATCGGGGGTAACATTTCCATGTCGGAAAGCTCGTAAGCCATGTCGTCGGCCAATGCGATGTCAGTCAGGGGACCGTAGGCGACATCGATGAATGCGAAATCGGATCTGCGGAAAGCGAAAGTCGAAAGAACCCGCTGAAACTTGGGCAGATCGTGGCGCCATGGGTATTGCACTGTCAACATGATGACGGATGTGTCGCAGTACCGGCTATGGGCGAGCAAGAAGGGACTTGGATCATTCGCTCCTTCTCCCTCAAACTCGTGGCCCTTTCGCAGGCCTGTAACTTTGTCGGTTAGACCAATTGCGAACCGATCATCGCCAACGGGCTGGAGTTCGATTCGGAGTTCAGGCATCTCCACAGTTGAACCGTCGTAAGTCGTCTGGCCGACAGACTTGGTGGCAAAGCCCAGCAGAACGACAAGCACCAAGCGCGACAGACTGCGTTTCATTCGGCGTCCTCGAAGCGCGGCCTCGCAACCGAGAATCTGCAGATACTTGCGAAAATCGCAGATGCATCCAGATCTCGGACGTTTTCCCAGCGTTGATCGTACATGTCCGTTCCGGGATTGATGATTGCAGAAATGCTGTCGGCGGCAGCGCGGTTGATCCCGGCATCTGCAAGCACGAAAAGTTCGTTTGCGCGCCAGATCCAGAGAGCCGAACGAGCCGCATAACGAGATGTGCCACGCAGTTCCGGCTCAGCTTCAAAGTCGATCAATTCCCCAAACAATTGCGCATGATCTTCGGTGAAGGCCCGGCAATTCGCCCGTCCGGTGACCTGTTTCAGCCCGCGACCTCGGTACCTCCACCCGTCGCCACTTTCGATATCACTATTGCCATTTCGATCAGCATAGGCACGGTTTGCAATCGCTTCCTGATCTGCGGCTTGGTCAGCAGTTCGTCCATAAAGCAATGCGTCCTCCGGGTTGCGTCGGAAGTAGCTGAAAATTGGGGCCAGTCGGTCGGCCCGATGGTCGAGGCTTTCTACAAGACGCAGCCCTTGTCCGACCTCCTGTAGCACCTGACCATAAAAATGTATGAGGCGATCCGGGCTGTCCAGGCGAGCTGTTACAATCTGAAGGTCGATTTCTCGTGCTATCTGCGCCAGACGGTCCGTATCAGCATCAGGGAAAACGGATGCCAGTCGATCACCTGTCAGAATGTCGCACACCGCGGCTTCGGGTATACTGGTCTGATCAATGATCGGTTCCGCAGTGCATCGACAGTTCCACCCTTGACCCGGATGCCCGCCTTTGGGGGGATCAGACCACGAGAAGACGCTGTCGTCATACTCGGAATGGGAAGCGCGAACCCGGGAATCGTCGCGGCTTCGCCAAGTGTACATTTCGATCTGACGGGCTTGCGTCTGAAAGTAACCGTTCAGTACTTCCGCATAACGAGCAATGATCGACGTAATGACCGGGTCATTGGGGTCCACCAACACTTCGATTTCGGTCAAAAGGTCTGAAACCTCGCGCCGAAATTGGTCACGGATGGGAGTTAAATCGACAGCGCTGATATCGATTGAGGCGCCGCTGGGAAGGGAACGGTTCAAGCTGCCAACCGCTGCGGCGAGCGCATCATCAATGATGCCGTCGAGGGGTCGGCCTGGCACAACCGAGAACTTTGTTCCCAAATCGACAAGGTTATTCAGCGCCAAGACGAAGGCGCTTTGCCCGCCTGAGCTGATCGAAGTTGAGAATCTACTCTCGTGCAGCATTCTACCGTCGCCCCCAGCACATGGGGGTCATTGAACACGCTCGTAGTCAAGAAGTTGTTAACGTTCCGGTCGCAAGCCCTCGGTGCCTCAGAAGGTTGGATCGGGGTCGCGTTGGCGGAGAGAGAGGGATTCGAACCCTCGAGACGGTTCCCCGCCTACACACTTTCCAGGCGTGCGCCTTCGACCACTCGGCCACCTCTCCGTGCGGGGCTGTTTACAGGGACGTGGCACCGGCTTGC
>JBAUHP010000343.1:0-15562 GCA_049680345.1 Albidovulum sp.
CGCGCGAAGGCGGCGGCTTCAATCACATCGGGGTGGGTATAAAGCGCCTCATCCACTTCGCGCGGGGCAATGTTTTCGCCGCCCTTGATGATCAACTCTTTCAGCCTTCCGGTCACAAACACATAGCCGTCAGCGTCCATCTTGCCCAAATCGCCCGTACGCAGCCATCCATCCGGGGTGAAGCCCGCAGCAGTCGCCTCTGGGTTTTTGAGATATCCTTGCATGACATTTGGCCCACGCACGGCAATTTCACCTTCCACGCCATTGGGGACGGGCCGCAAATCGGATGAAAGGATCGTCGCTTCATTCCCGTAAGCCAGCCCGGCAGAGCCGGCCTTGCGCGGCCCCGGCGGCAAGGGGTTTGACAAAATCTGGGCCGCAGTTTCGGTCAGGCCCATCGTCTCGACAATGCTCACCCCAAAGCGGTTCTCAAAGGCCGACTGGGTTTCAATCGCAAGTGCGGATGATGCAGAGCGGCCAAAACGGATACGTTTCTTGGTGGCCGCATCCGGGTCTTTATCGCCGTGCAAAAGATGCGATATGATTGTGGGCACGACAGAAAACCATGTGACCTCGTGCCGGGCACAATTGCTCCAGAATTTACTTGCCGAAAATCGCTTGCAAACCAAGGCCGATCCGCCCGAAATCAGCGGCGCGATGATCGTCACGCACAGCCCGTTGATATGGTAGATCGGCAAGACGCACATGGCACGGTCTGCGTCCGTCAAAGCATGCGCCAAAACACTTGTCCAACCGCCCGCAAGCAGGCTGGCTTGGCTGTGCAAGACCCCCTTGGGCCGCCCGGTGGTGCCCGATGTATACATCAACAACGCATGGTCTTGCGGCGCCACATCCCAAAGGGCGGCGCACCGCACCCCCTCAGGCCAGCCAATACCCGCCTCTTGCGCAGACACTTCGACCACGCGCGCTGAGATGTCGTGCAAGGCAGATGCCGCCTCAAACAGCTCTGTCTGGGTCGTACCCAACAGCAATACCTTCGCGTCAGAATGCGCCAAGGCATAACCCATCGCCTCGGCCCCGGCGACAAGGTTGATGACAGCGGCACGAAACCCTCCATAGAAAACCCCGAACAGGCACAAAATCCCCTCGCGGCTGTTAGGCAGCATCAGGGCCACACAATCGCCCTTGGCCACGCCCATACCGGTCAGATGCCCCGCAACCTCTGACGCTGCCGCCCGCAGCTCTGCCCAAGTCAGATCCGGCCCGTCGGCAAAGAGATGGCTGATACGCGCACCGTCGGTAACGGCGCGGTGGTCCAGCCAGCTTCGCAACGTCCCCCCCGGCGGGGTTGTGGCTGACACCTTCATTTACCGGCAGCCTTCCAATAGGTGCCAAAAATTACGTCTATGTCAGGTTCGCGCGGCGCAATCGGGCGGATGATCTTGGTCTTTTGCATGAAATGGCGCCAATGCAGATTATCGTCGATCGAGTTGCCCCCCCAACTGCCGCAACCCATCGACAAGGAAAACGGCATGCCATTTTCAAACGATCCGCCCGTGGCAAATGTATGCGCTTGGTTGACGATCACCCGGCATGTCGGCAGCACGCGTCCAAGCGCCACCGGGCGATCTGCGTCGGTACTGTGGATACCCACCGAATGCCCCGCCCCCTGATGGGCTAGCACATGCCCCACGATGGCGACCGCATCGCCATAGTCACGCGCCCGGTAAAGGGCCGCAACGCGGCTTAGTTTTTCGCCCGATAAGGGGTGATCGGGGCCAATTCCATCCGTCTCGACCGCGATGAACTTGGTGCCAATCGGCACTTGCCCCGCCAACCCAAGCTTTTCGATCAAGACATCCGCATCTTTGGCTATGACATCGCGGTTCAAATGGCCTTCCGGCCAGAGTCGCGCGATAATGTCAGGCGCTTTGGCGGCAGGAATACAAGCACCACCCTCGGCACCAAGCGCCGCCATGAAGGCATCATAAACTGTATCCACCACAACGATCGCATTTTCGGACGAACACGATGTTGCATTGTCAAAGGTCTTCGACGCCGTGATCTTTTGCGCCGCCGCTGCAAGATCTGCGGTTTCGTCCACGATCACAATCACATTGCCCGCCCCCACACCAATCGCCGGTGTGCCGCTGGAATAGGCGCGCCGCACATTGTCCTGGCTCCCCGTCACCACAGCCAGATCGGCCAGCTCGAGCAAGCGCTGCGTATCGGCCTTGGTGCCGGGCGGCGGGATCATCTTCACAAGGTCTTTGTCTTCGCCAATCTTGTCGAATTCGGCATGCACATATTCAACCAGTGCCTGACAACAGACCACACCCTTGGGCGACGGCGACAAGATAATCGCATTGCCGCATTTGAGCGCATTTATGATATTATTGGCTGGCGTCGCCGCCGGGTTGGTTGACGGCACGACAGAGCCGATCACCCCCAGCGGGCGGGCGATTTCGGTGACACCGGTGGCCGGATCATCAGACAAGATGCCGAAGGTCTGCACTCCGGCGATATCGCGCATCAGCCCCAAGGTTTTGCGGTGGTTCTTCGTGATTTTGTCGGGCACATTGCCAAGGCCGGTCGTCTGCACGGCCAGCTCTGCAAGCTTGCGGTTGCGCGCGGGCTCCATAATCGCCCAAGCAGCCGCTTGCGCCGCCCGGTCATAGCGGGTCTGGCTGCCGCCTGCCTCAAACGCCGCTTGCGCTGCCCTTGCCTTTGCAACCAGCATATCGACCGGCGAGTCTTGCGGCGTTGCACTCACGTTTCCATCCCTCAACCAGGCTGCATTTTTCTTGTTGCCTCCATTACGTTAAGGCATGAAAATAGCATTGCAAACGTTTTCATAAAAACCGCCAAAGACGCAGAATTATTATGAAAAAACAATCGTATAAAGCGGGTATAGTGACGGTCGCGAACCTTGCCGGTGTTTCACCGGCGACGGTGTCGCGCGCGCTGAACCATCCTGATCTGGTCAATCCTGCCACCCGCAAAAAGGTGGATGCCGCGATTCGAAAAACCGGCTACATCCGCAATCGCGCCGCCCAAGCCATGCATGGCAGGCGCAGCGCCACGCTTGGGCTTATCGTGCCGACGGTGAACTATTCGATCTTCGCCGAACTTGTGCAGTCTTTCAACGATACGGTCACCGATCTGGGCTTTACGGTACTTTTGGCCTCGCATGGTTACGATCTAAATACCGAGTATCAGGTGCTGCGCAAACTGCTGGAACACCGCGTCGATGGCATTGCCCTGATCGGGCTTGATCACAGCAAAGACACCTACCGCCTGATCACGTCACAAGAAGTGCCGGTCATTGCCGCTTGGGCCTTTGCCGCGGATTCGCCAATATCTTGTATCGGTGCCGATAATCAAAAGGCCGGGCAGATAGCGGCGGCACATATCTTGTCTCTTGGCCACCGCAAGATTGGCTTCGTCTTCCCCCCAACCGGCGAAAATGACAGGGCGCGCGGGCGCTCCAACGCCGCATTCGCCGCCGTTATCGCGGCGGGATACGCGGTGAAACCCGAATGGATCGCGTCATCGCTTTACAGCATCGGGCAAGCCAAGTTGAGCTGCACGAAATTGTTGCAACAGGCCAATCGCCCGACAGCCCTGATCTGTGGGAATGATATTATCGCCCAAGGGGCCGTATCGGCCGCACTTCACCTTGGCTTGCGAATTCCGCAAGATATCTCGATCATTGGGATTGGCGATTTTGCAGGCTCTGCGGATATGTTTCCATCGCTCACAACAGTGCGCATTCCCGCGCAAGAGATCGGCTCGCAAACCGGGCAGCATCTGGTTGATTTTGTAGCAAGGTTCGACCCCGCGCAGATCCTGCGGATCGAGGCCGAAGTGTCATTGCGCATAGGCTCCACAACCTGCCCGATTACCCCCTAGCGCCAAGGCAGCGCGTCATCCCTGCGAGACGGCACTCCCCCCTTTGAGCGCGCTCAATCCGCCCCGATCGACTGCCACAAAGATGCAACCTCTGCGCGGATGATGCGGGCGATAACCTCGACATCTTCGGGCACAAAGGTCAGCGGCAGGCGCATGTCGATCACCCCGGCCAGCACCCGGTCTGTTTGCGGCAGGCTTTGCGGCGCGGCATAGCGCCAACTGTCATAGCGCGAGGTAAAGGCCACAGGCTCCGCCCCGCCGAACCATTTCAGATCAACCCCGCGCGCCAGACACCGCGCCAAAAGCGCTTGCACCTTAGCTGCAGGCCAATCGGGCAACAGGAACTGAAACGACGAGGCGACGTAATGCTCGGCCGCTGGGCGCGCGATAAGACGCAGGCCCGGCGTATGGGCCAAGCCCGCCTCAAGGCTCTGGTAAAGCCCGTTCCAGCGCGCAATCTGGCGCGGCAGATCGGCAAGTTGCGGGCGCAAGATTGCAGCCCGCAGATTGTCCATCCGGCCCGAAACATTGGGGGTGACATAACGGATTTCGGAAAATGCCTCGGGCGGTGGGGCCGCGCGGTGGCGTGCGTAAAGCATATAGCTGCCCGATAGAATGATGGCGCGGGCCATAAGATCGGCGTCATCCGAAACCAAAAAGCCGCCTTCGCCGGAATTCATGTGTTTATAGGTCTGGGTCGAATAACAGCCCATCACCCCATGTCGCCCCGACGGCGTGCCGCGCCATGTGGCCCCCATCGTATGGGCGCAATCCTCGATCACCGGCAGACCTGCTGCGTTGCAGATCGCCATCAGCCGGTCCATGTCGCAGATATGGCCGCGCATATGGCTAACCATCAGGGCCTTGGCCCCCGACGTGGCGGCCTTTTGGACCAGATCGTCCAGATCAATCGTCAAATCTTCAGTGGTCTCCACATAGACCGGCTGCGCACCGACCGCCGCGATGGCACCGGGGACCGGGGCAAGGGTGAACGCATTGGTCAGCACCTTGTCACCCGCACCGATCCCAAGCGCCCGAAGCGCCGCCCCCATCGCATAGCCGCCCGAGGCGATGGCAAGACAGTAACGCGCGCCGGTGAAGGCGGCGAACTCCTCCTCCAATGCGGCGGTGTGGCTGATCTCATCGCCCACGGTGTTGTAGCGGTGCAAACGGCCGTGGCGCATCACCTCTATGGCAGCCTCAATCCCCGCTTCGGGGATCGGTTCTTGTTGGGTAAAGGGCTTGGTGAATTTCTCGGTCATGACAAGAGGCTTTCTTGAGAAGGTAACAGGCGTTCGGCAAGGTCCGGCAGATCGTCAAAATGATCCAATAGCGCATCGGGGGCCAGACGCGATACCCCTGCCCCTTCCGGCCCGAAGGTGACTAGTGCCACCGGCACGCCAGCGTTAAGGCCAGTTTGGCGGTCAGTTTCCGTGTCGCCAATAAGGATGGATTGGTTTACCGCCCCGCCCGTACGCGTCACCGCCAGCGCGTAAGGTGCGGGGTCGGGCTTGCGCTGCGGCAAGGTGTCCGCACCGACGAGCGAGGCGAAAAGATCGCGCACGCCAAGGCGCGTCATCAGGATTTCGGCCAGCCTTTCGGGCTTGTTGGTGCAGATGCCTGTGCGAAAACCCGCCGCTTGCAGGGCCTTCACGGCATCAATCGCGCCGGGATAAAGCTGGGTTTCGCGGTCGATTGTTTCCTCATAGGCGTTAAGCAAGATCGGATAATGGGCATCTATCAGCGCCTCATCCGAGCCGCCCAATCTGGAAAAACCCAAGCGCAACATCGCGCGGCCACCGTGAAACGCCGTCAGCTTATCGCGGGCCGGATCAAGCATATTGCCATGCCCAAGCCTTGTAAAACAGGCATTTGCAGCCGAAATCAGATCGGCAGAGGTATCGGCCAACGTCCCGTCAAGATCGAATATCACCGTGCGCAAAAGACCCCCTTGGGGCGCAGACGCGCCCGTTGTAACCTGCCGTAAGGCTTTGTGATGCCATTTCCCTTGCGACATCGCCGGTCATGGGTAAAACGAGCGCAACAGGAATAAAAGAAGAGTTTCATGGCAAGCGCATTGATTATCCTCGCGGCAGGGCAAGGGACGCGGATGAATTCCGACCTGCCCAAGGTCTTGCACAAGGTGGCAGGCGCGCCGCTTTTGGTACATGCGATGCGCGCAGGCGCACAGCTTGAACCTGAACACTGCATAATCGTGGCAGGCCACGGCGCCGATCAAGTGACAGCGGCGGCCAAGGCCTATGACGCTACCGCCAAGGTGGTCTTGCAGACCGAACAGCTTGGCACCGGCCATGCGGTCGCACAGGCCCTGCCCGCGCTTGAAGGCTTCACCGGCAAGGTCATCGTCCTTTATGGCGACACCCCCTTCATTCAGCCGGGAACGCTGTCGACGATGCTTGCCGCCAAGGCCGATGTGGTCGTGCTTGGCTTTCGCGCAACCCCCTCAAGCCGCTACGGGCGGCTGGTGGCTGAAGGCGACAGCCTTGAGCGGATCGTTGAATATAAGGACGCAAGCCCCGATGAACGCGCCATCACCTTGATGAACAGCGGGGTTCTTTGTGCCGATGCGGGGCTTTTGGCCGAACTGGTTGCAGGCCTTGGCAATGATAATGCGGCGGGCGAGTATTACTTGACCGATGTGCCGGGCGCGGCCCGTGCGCGCGGCCTGTCAGCCTCTGTTGTGACCTGCGATGAGGCGGAAACCCTGGGCGTGAATTCGCGCGTTGATCTGGCCGCCGCCGAGGCCGCCTTTCAAACCCGCGCGCGCGCCGAGGCTTTGGCAAACGGCGTCACCCTCACCGCGCCGGACACCGTGTTCTTCGCGTTTGACACCTATGTGGGGCGCGACACGACCATCGCCCCCAATGTGTTTTTCGGCCCCGGCGTTACGGTGGAATCACAGGCCGAGATCTTGGCCTTTTGCCATCTTGAAGGCTGCCATATCAGCCGCGGCGCGCGCATTGGCCCCTTTGCCCGCCTGCGCCTTGGGGCCGAACTGGCCGAAGATGTCCATGTCGGCAATTTCGTTGAGATCAAGAACGCCATTCTGGATGAGGGCGTGAAGGTCGGCCATCTGACCTATCTGGGCGATGCGCATATTGGCGAACATACGAATATCGGTGCGGGCACGATCACCTGCAATTACGACGGTGTCAGCAAACACCACACTGAAATCGGCGCCAACGCCTTTATCGGCTCCAACACCATGCTGATCGCACCGGTGACAATCGGTGCGGGCGCCATGACCGGCTCAGGCTCTGTCATCACGGATGACGTGCCGGATGCGGCTTTGGCACTGGCGCGGGCACGGCAGGTGACCAAGCCGGGGTTAGGCGCGAAATTGTTCGAATTGTTCAAGGCGCAAAAAGAAAAGCGCCGGAAAGAGACATCATAATGTGTGGTATTGTTGGGGTTCTGGGTAATCACGAAGTTGCCCCTTTGCTGGTCGAGGCCCTCAAACGGCTTGAATATCGCGGCTATGATTCCGCCGGCATCGCAACCGTGCACAAGGGGCATCTGGACCGCCGTCGCGCGGTTGGCAAGCTGGTCAATCTGTCCGACATATTGGTGCATGATCCCCTGCCCGGAAAATCCGGTATCGGCCATACTCGTTGGGCCACCCACGGCGCGGCCACCGTTGACAATGCCCATCCCCACCGTTCGGGCGGGGTTGCAGTTGTGCATAACGGCATCATCGAAAACTTCCGCGATCTACGCGCCGAAATGGCGGGCCACGGCCTGACCGCGCAAACCGAAACCGATACCGAAACCGTCGTCCTTTTGACCCACCACTACCTTGATCAAGGCATGTCGCCGCGTGACGCCGCCAAGGCAACTTTGGCGCGGCTCGAAGGCGCTTTCGCGCTTTGCTTTTTGTTTGACGGCGAAGATGATCTTATCGTCGCCGCCCGCAAAGGCTCCCCCCTCGCTATTGGCTACGGCAAGGGTGAGATGTTCGTAGGCTCAGACGCCATCGCCCTTGCGCCGATGACCGATCGGGTCAGTTATCTTGAAGAGGGGGATTACGCTTTCGTCACCCGCGATGGGGCGCAGATTTTTGACAGCGCCAACCGCCCCGCCAACCGCGAAATTCAACGCATCAATATCGACCAGACGCGTATCGAAAAAGGCGGCTACAAGCACTTCATGGCCAAAGAGATTGCCGAACAGCCCGCTGTTCTGGGCGATGCGCTTGGCCATTACCTCAAAGACGGCAAGCTTAGCATGCCGGAAGGTCTGGACTTTTCGGACCTTGACCGGCTGACATTGGTGGCGTGCGGCACCGCTTCTTACGCCTGCCAGACCGCAAAATACTGGTTCGAACAACTTGCGGGCTTGCCGTGCGAGGTCGATATCGCATCGGAATTTCGCTACCGCGAACCGCCGATGCCAGCCAAATCCTACGCATTATTCGTCAGCCAATCGGGCGAGACGGCCGATACCTTGGCCGCTCTCCGCTATTGTCAGGGCAAGGTCGAAAAGATCCTGTCCGTCGTCAATGTGCCGACCTCCTCCATCGCCCGCGAAAGCGATCTGGCGCTGCCGATCATGGCCGGGGTCGAAGTCGGCGTGGCCTCAACCAAAGCCTTCACCTGTCAGCTGATGGTGCTGCTCTTGTTGGCAGTAAAAGCGGCCCAAGATCGCGGGCGGCTGACCAAGGCCGAGGTCGCGGCGCATCTGGGGGATCTCGCGACATTGCCGGGGCTGATGAACCAAGCATTGGCCCGCGAAGGCGAAATAGCAAGCCTCGCCGAACAGGTCGCCGAGGCCCAGGACGTCTTGTTCCTGGGGCGCGGCTCGATGTTTCCTCTGGCGCTTGAAGGTGCTTTAAAGCTTAAGGAAATCAGCTATATACACGCCGAAGGTTATGCGTCTGGTGAGCTGAAGCACGGCCCGATCGCGCTGATCGACCGTATGGTTCCGGTGGTGGTGATGGCGCCGCGCGACGCGCTTTTCGACAAAACCGTATCGAACATGCAAGAGGTGATGGCACGCCACGGCAAAGTCTTGCTGATCACCGATGCGCAAGGCGCGCGCGAGGCCGGTGAAGGCGCTTGGAAAGTGCTAGTCATGCCCAAGGTGCCGCCGTTGCTGGCCCCGATCCTTTACGCGGTACCAGCGCAGCTTTTGGCTTATCACACCGCTTGCGCCAAGGGCACCGATGTCGACCAGCCGCGCAATCTGGCGAAATCGGTGACGGTGGAATGACGCCTGCCCAAGCGCTTGACCAGCTGCGCGCGCTAGGTGACGCGGCCCGCGCCGAACAGGTCGCCGCCTATCACAAGACCCCGCGCCCCTA
Source organism: Albidovulum sp. (assembly GCA_049680345.1). Taxonomy (GTDB): domain Bacteria; phylum Pseudomonadota; class Alphaproteobacteria; order Rhodobacterales; family Rhodobacteraceae; genus TMP-24. Next base: position 9,194 of record JBAUHP010000343.1, read on the forward strand.
TCTGGGCGTGCCGGTGCCCGAAATCACCGCTTTGGCCACAAGCTGGCGCGCGGGGCTTTCTAACAAAGACCGCGTGGCCCTTTCAGACGGTCTTTGGCAATCAAATATCCATGAGGCCCGCGTGGCTGCCGCCAAGCTTTTGACCCAGGCAAGGATCGCCGATGACGGGCCGGTCTGGCAGCTTATCACCTCTTGGGTGCCCGAATTTGACGCATGGGCCATCGCCGATCATGTTTGCGACGCTGGCCGGCGGCGGCTGGTGGCCGACCCGTCGCGGATTGATGATGTGGAAAGCTGGATCGGCGCTGATAGCTTCTGGATCCGCCGCGCGGCTTTGGTCATCACCCTGCCCTGGACAAAGCAAAACCACCCCAAACCGCAAGACCTTATCGTCCGCGACCGGGTGCTGGGCTGGGCCGCTGTCATGGCCGATGACCGCGAATGGTTCATCCAAAAAGCCATCGCCTGGTGGCTGCGCGACCTATCAAAACACGATGCCCCGCGCGCCAGCGCCTGGCTTGAAACCCATGGCGACCGCCTCAAGGCCTTCGCGCGCAAAGAAGCCCGGAAATATCTGTGACCGGCGCCCCAACCAATCACGATCCAAACAGCATGTCTTGCGCCTGCCCCGCCGCAGGCTTACCGTTGCGCCATGACACCACTTATTGATCCTTTCGCACGTCCGATCAGCTATCTGCGCGTCTCTGTGACGGATCGCTGCGATTTTCGCTGCACTTACTGCATGACCGAGCATATGCAGTTCTTGCCCAAGAAAGATCTTCTGACTTTGGAGGAGCTTGACCGCCTGTGTACCAGTTTCATCGGTCTTGGTGTTGAGAAGCTGCGCATCACCGGAGGAGAGCCTTTGGTGCGCCGCGATATCATGACGTTTTTCAACTCCATGTCACGGCATCTGGACAGCGGCGCGCTAAAGGAACTGACGCTGACCACCAACGGCTCGCAACTGGCGCGTTTTGCTGATGATCTGGTGGCCTGCGGTGTGCGCCGCGTCAACGTCTCACTTGATACACTCGACGGTGGTAAATTCGCCGAAATCACCCGCTGGGGGCGGTTGCCGCAGGTGCTTGAAGGGATTGCGGCTGCGAAAAAGGCCGGGCTGCGGGTCAAGATCAATACCGTGGCGCTGAAAGGCTTCAATGATGTTGAACTTTTCAGCCTTCTCGAATGGTGCGCCGCCGAAGACCATGATCTGACCTTCATCGAAGTGATGCCCATGGGCGAGATGGGGGAAGAGCTGCGGCTTGATCAATATTGGCCGCTCGAAGACCTGCGCGCAAAGCTGGCCGAACGCTTCACCCTGACCGAGCTCAACGAACGCAGCGGCGGCCCGGCACGCTATGTGAAAATCGAAGAAACCGGGCAAAAAATTGGCTTTATCACCCCCCTTACGCATAATTTTTGCGAAAGCTGCAATCGGGTCAGGGTGACGTGCACGGGTGAATTGTTCATGTGCCTTGGCCAAGAAGACAATGCCGATTTACGCGCGCCCCTGCGCAGCAGCACCGATGACGCCCCGCTAGAGGCCGCAATCCGCGCCGCCATCGCCCGCAAACCCAAGGGCCATGATTTCGACTATTCCCGCCAAAAAGTCGCAGGCCAGATGACCCGCCATATGAGCCATACGGGCGGCTGAACGGCAGTCTAGCACCTAGGCGCGGCCCCCCAAGAAAGTCTCCGGCGACAGGCCACGCAGTCGCCGGGCCAAACTTTAGAACCGAACGCGTTTTCCCTTAAGCACGATACCGAAGGAATTATCCTTGCTTGTCGGCACTTTTTGCTTGCTGATCCGGCAGGTCGCGGTTGCGGTTGCCAGATCGGTGTTCTTCTTGACCTCGGTAAAAAAGCTAAGGTCCGAGATGGCGATCTTGCCGCTCACGGAAACCGTTGATTTTCGCATCGCTCCACGGGCGGCTAGTTATCTTGAACCACCGAGTCGTCGTTGCACCAATCTATGTCTGGATCACCGGGGACCCAAGGAAGCACCATTGCGCGCCGGATCATAAGAGTGGTCAGCGTACTGCCGCGAACCTCGCCTTGCTTGAAGACATCGGCGACAACCCGTCCGGCGAACGCATCCTTTTCGACATTCTCAAGCCTGACCCGCGTTCCCATTGGAAGAATATCTTCCATCGCATCTTTTGCTTCCGCAGCCCCCAGGCGTTCTTGCGGGCATTCAGAGCGCCGTAGTTCTGGCGCATCCACGCCCTTCAGACGCACGCTGACGGTGGCAGATATCGTCGGCCATATTTCAATCTTAGCTTCGAATGTATCGCCGTCGATTACTCTGATAACCTCACCGAAATAGGGGCCGGGGAATTCCGTTTGCGCAGCAAATACCGGCCCGATTGAGGCAAGCCAAACCAGTACCGCTGCCTTCCACAGTGGTATTAGCCGCTTCATGGCGAAGGCATCCGCGCTTCAACCATGCCTGCATACCAGCTTGCACCAAACGGGATAGCATTATCATCAAAGTTGTAGGCGGGGTGATGAACCATGGCGGTGTCACCATTGCCCAAAAAGATGTAAGCGCCGGGGCGTTCGTTCAACATGAAGCTGAAATCCTCGGCCCCCATCATCGGTGCTGTGTCGCGGTCCATCTGGCCCGATACCGACTCTGCCACTTCGGCGGCGAAATCGGTGTTTTCGGGCGCGTTCATCGTTACGGGATAGCCGCGGCGGTAATCCACTTCGGCGGTGGCGCCCAAGGCCAGCGCCGTGCCTTCGGCAATCGCACTGACGCGGGCCTCGACAAAATCCTGAACATCGGGGTCCATGGTCCGAACCGTACCGCGCATCTTGACCACCTGCGCGATGACATTATGGGCGGTGGAATCGGTCGATACCGTGCAGATCGACACAACCACCTGTTTCATCGGATCGACATTGCGGCTGGCGATGGTTTGCATCGCCACGATGATATGGGCGGCGACGACGGTGGCATCAATGCAATCATTTGGCTTTGCTGCATGGCCGCCCTTGCCGGTCACCGTAATGTCAAACTGATCGGCTGATGCCATGATCGCGCCGGGGCGGATGCCGAAATGGCCCACAGGGATCCCCGGCATGTTATGCATCCCGTAGACTTCCTGAATGCCGAAACGCGTCATCATGCCGTCTGCGCACATCTCACGCCCACCGCCGCCGCCCTCTTCTGCGGGTTGGAAGATCACCACCGCCTTGCCATCGAAATTACGGGTCTCGGCCAGATATTTCGCCGCCCCCAGCAGCATCGACGTATGGCCATCATGGCCGCAAGCATGCATCTTACCCGGCGTTTTAGAGGCATATTCAACCCCCGTCTGCTCCTCAATCGGCAGCGCATCCATATCCGCGCGCAGCCCGATCACCCGCCCCGACGTGTCGGTCTTGCCCATGATCACGCCGACAACACCGGTGCGCCCAATGCCGGTAACCACTTCATCGCAGCCAAACTCCTTCAGCAATGCCGCAACCTTGGCTGCAGTGCGGTGGACCTCAAACAACAGCTCGGGGTTTTCATGAAAATCGCGCCGCCATGCGGTGATCTCGGGCAAAAGCTCTGCGAAGCGGTTCTTGACGGGCATCATGCTCTCCAATTCATCCGGGTGGATGGTCTGCTGATTTTGCGTTTTTCGCAAGGTTCACAGGGACGGGCCGATCACAATCTTGGACCCATCGGTAAAACGCGACAGCCGAAAACGGCTAAGATCATGGCCCGGCGGGCGGCCCTGAACCAGATCGGCGGTGACCCGGCCAACCGCCGGACCAATACCAAACCCATGGCCCGAAAGACCCGTAGCAATGGTCAACCCGCGCAAGGTGGGTGCGTGGTCGATGACCGGTACAACATCGGGTAAGGTGTCGATCATCCCCGCCCAAGCGGCCGCGATCACGGGCTTGCCGAGCTTTGGGAAAGCTGTGGCAAAACGGCTGCGGATATCTTCGATCACCGCCAGATTGGGTGCGGGGTCAAGGATCCGCATCCGTTCAAACGGGCTTTGCTGATCAGCGTCCCACTGGCGCGGCGTTGACCAGGCATCGGGGAAATCCTTGGGCGCGCGCATGTGAAAGCTGGTCGCGGTGAAATCGCGAAGCAAACTCGCAAGATAGGGGCGAAAATGCCGGAAGGAATCGGGGCCGATGAAGAAATCATGCGAGGATCCGGGCGTCAGCGTCAGCCCACCATCGGCGCGTTTGCGAAAGGCGAAATGGCTGTCGGCCGCCGCACCTTCGAACGGAAAATCCAAGGGCTGGGTGGCCGAAACCGTGGCGCGAACCGAAAGTTGCGGAAAATCCACACCGTGCAAACGCGCCAGCAGCGATGACCACGCCCCTCCGGCCAGAACCACGCGGTCCGCGCGGATCGGCCCCTTTTCCGTCATAACACCGGTGACCGCGCCGTTCGACACATCAAGCGCGCGCACCGCGCAATCTTCGTGGATCGTGATGCCCAGGCGTTCCGCCGCAAGGGCAAGGGAAGGCACGGCCTTCCAAGGTTCGGCCCGCGCGTCAGAGGCCGTCCAGATACCGCCGGGCCAGTCAGCCGCATGCGGCAACATCGCTGACACTTCCGTGCGGGTCAGCATTTTGCTGTCCAGATCATGGGCGCGGGCATGGGCCATCCAGCCCTCGAACTCCGCGATATCCTTGGCGCGGTTGGCCAGATAAAGCACCCCGGTTTCGCGAAATCCCAGATCGGCGCCAGCCTCGGTTTCAAGCCCGCGCCAGATGTTCAATGCCTCGATCATCATCGGCAATTCAGCGGGGTCGCGGCCTTGTTTGCGGATCCAGCCCCAGTTGCGGCCCGATTGTTCACCCGCGATCCGGCCCTTTTCGCACAAGGCGACTTTGACGCCGTTTCGCGCCAAAAACCACGCGGTCATAACCCCCACAATGCCGCCACCGATCACCACAACATCCGTGGCACGGGGCGGGGCGTTGAAGAAACGCGGCGGGACATGTCTGTCGATCGGAAAGGCTTTCATGCAGCCAGTTGGGCCATCAAGCGGCACGTGAAGTCAAGGCCTGCTGCCACCTGTTTGGCGTCAGTGCATCCTTTTCCGGATCCGCCGGATCAGCGCCCAGACACCCAGCACCACCACCGGCACCAAGGCTGCTACCAGGGCCGATTTCGGCCAATGCAGGGCTTCGGCCACCGGCATAAGCGCATAGGCCGCAAGGTTCACGGCATAATAGCTGATCGCCACCACCGAAAGCCCCTCGACCGTATGTTGCAGCCGCAAGGCCATATCGGCGCGGCGGTCCATGCTTTCAAGCAGTTTTTGGTTCTGGGCCGAGCGTTCGACATCCACCCGGGTGCTTAGCAACTCGCCCGCACGCTCTGCCCGTTCTGCCATCTGTTCCAGCCGCTTTTCGGCGGACTTCACCGTGCGGATCGCCGGATCATAGCGTCGGCGCATGAATTCGCCAAAGGTCTGGCGGCCCTCAAAGCGGGTCTCGCGCATCGCTTCTACCCGCTCATTCACGATGGCTTCATAAGCCCCCGTCGCGCCAAACCGGAAGGAATAGCGGGTGGCAAGGCTTTCCAGCTCTGACGAGATGGCAAGAAGTTCGTGCAAAGTCGCCTCTGCCGCGCGCTGGTTATCGGTGAGAGCGCTGACCAGATCGGCCAGTTGCGGGTCAAGCGCATTCAACCGTTGCCCGAGATCGCGGGCGCGCCCCAGCCCCAGCATCGACATGGCGCGGTAGGTCTCAATCTCGCAAAGCCGCTGCACGATGCGGCCAATGCGGCGCTTGCCTGTACCCGGGCGCACGAAAACTGCAAAGCGCATCTGACCTGCGGGATCGATCTGAAAATCCCCCGCAATCACTGCCGCTTGGTCAAGCACCCAAGAGGCGGCAAGGCTTTCGGGCACGAACCAGTCTTCAAGCTTTTGCATCACCTCTTGCGGGTTATCCGGCATCGCCTCGACCCGAACCATCACCGCGGCCATGCGTTTGCCCGGGGCCTGCGCCAGCCAGTCGGCGGGAAAAACCTCTGCCCCATGCGGATCGAAAGCCCGCGCCGAGACACCATTGGAAAAGGCCGAATAGGTCACGAATTCCGTGTGGCTTTCCCATTTGAACGCGACTTTGCCAAGCGGGGTTGCATAATGCGTCGCTCGCGGGGCCGGATGGGTGCCACCATGCCGGTCAAGCAGCGCTACAAGATGATCAAGGTCGGCCTGCCGGTCGCGGTTATGGGCATCTTGCGGCTGTTTGACCGCGACATAAACCGCCTGACAGGGTTGCTCCAACTGCGGAAATGGCCGCGCATGCAACTCGTTCATCAACGCATAGCGCTGGGGGTGATCATCAATCGGGGTCATGACAGGCCTTGCAGATTTTGCGCGACATTAACCAGACCAA
>JBAUHP010000344.1:0-3342 GCA_049680345.1 Albidovulum sp.
GCCATGGCTGGGGCAATGATGGGTTAAGCCCGCACGACGTTGAAACACTTTCCGAGACGGCCACCCACATATCCGAAACCGAGCGGCGATCAATGGCGGCGGAGCGTGACACCACCGACCGTTATCTTGCCGCCTATCTTTCCGACCGGGTGGGCAGTGAATTTGCCGGGCGGATCAGCGGCGTCACCCGTTTCGGCTGCTTTGTGAAGCTGAATGAAACTGGGGCTGACGGGCTGATCCCGATCCGCAGTCTGGGGCGCGAATTCTTCCATTTCGATGCCGATGCCCAAACGCTGATGGGGGCCGATACAGGTCTGACCATCAGCATAGGCCAAAAGGTGACCGTGCGGCTGGCCGAGGCCGTGCCGGTCACCGGCGGGCTGATGCTGGAGATGCTGGAGATTGAGGGCAATGCGATGCCCGGCGGCCCATCGGCAAAGCGCGGCAAATTTGCACCCCGCAATCCGGGCAAGGGCCGCAGCAAAGCCACCAAGATCAAACGTAAGGTTGAACGCAAGCGGCGGTGAGGTGTCGGGAAGACCGTTTATTACGGCATTACGCCCTTCTTGACGAATTGCTGCCCCTAGACGAAAGTCGGGTTCGGGCAAACCGATCATTGGATGGGATAAAGAAGCATGGTGGAAAGACGGTCTGAAACCTCAAAAAAAACCATCTTGACGCGCTGGAATAACAGCAAGAATTACATGATGGCGAAGGATGAATTCGCTGGGATTGTCGTCGGCAAAGAAGCCACGGATTGCGAATATGTCATCAGTAACGGCGTGATCGCTCCGGGTGCATTTATTCCAGACCATTACCACAAATGGGAAGACCAGACTTTTCATGTTATCGAAGGGCAGTTGGAGGCCAAGATTGGTGACGCTCACTATGCCCTCGGGCCGGGTGACACCGCGCATTGTCCACGTGGCGTTTCACACTTCATGAAGAATGTGGGTCAGACCCAAGCGAAGCTGATCAGCTATATCTTTCCCGGTGATTGGGCAGAAGACTTCATGGCTGAAACGTCCCGGCAGAACCAGAACAATCAACGCGATCTTGACTTGATCGAAAAGCGGTTTGGCGTCGTCTACTTGTAGATCATCGAAGCGCAACTTCGTATTCGTTGACCGAAAACCCGCGCTGTTCGGGTGCTGACCCGCGTTTGTCACGCGGGTCAGTCATGGCATCTTGGGGCTATCAGGCGGGTTCGGTTTGCATGGCCGGATAGGCCTTGGAAGCAAAGCGCGCGCAATAATCCATCAACACCTTGTCACCCCGCACCAAGGTTGCAAGCGATGTATCGGCCGGGGTGGCCGCAGCCCCCGCTATCATCGGGGCAATGGCGCAGTCGGCCGCCGAAGGTGTGTTGCCAAAGATATAGGGTTTGTCGCCCAACAGCAGCCGCACCGCATCCAGATCGGCCTTGGCGCGGATAAGCCGCTGTTCCGGGGGAAAACGGATCTCACCCTGGGTTCGCAGCCCGGTCAAAAGCGTGTCACGAATATCAGTCGTTACCTGGTCACGCACCGCCTCTGGAATACCGCCAAAGTAGATGTCGCGGATCTTTGGCCAGACCGCGTCATTCCCCCAACGATCCAGCACGACCGAGAAATAGAAATGTTCCTCGATCATCCGGATCAACGCGAGTGACTGGGCGCGCTCAGCAGGCGAAAGCCCCGCGTCAAAGTCATGACCCCGGGCCTCAAGGTAATGGCGAATGGCATTGCTGTCTGCAATCAGCTTGCCGTCATGGCGGATAACCGGCAACTTTTGCATGGGCATATCAACCGGGGTGGCGATTTCTTCAGCCTGCCAGTCGGCACCTGACAATTCCAGCAAACACATGGCTTTGACGCAAAAGGGGCTGCTGGCAGGTTGGCCAAAAGCAGGGGGGAAAGTGATGAGGGTGATCATGGGCGTCTCCTTGAAGTTGAGCCGCCTTGATGCATCACGCTCTTGCCAGTTTTTGTCAGGAGGGGATAGGATCATGCCACATGTCACGCACCAATCGCCTTTTTCAACTTATGCAATCCTTGCGCGATCTGGCCCCGCCGGTGACCGCAGAACTGCTGGCCGATGCGCTGGCGGTATCGCCGCGCACCATCTACCGCGATATTGACAGCTTGCGCGGCCTGGGCGCCGTGATCGACGGGGCGGCGGGATATGGTTTCACGTTGATCGAAGACCCAGCCTTGCCACCAATGAACTTCGACGATGAAGAAATTGAGGCGCTGGTGCTTGGCCTGCGCGAGGTGAAGGCAACCGGTGATCCGGCACTGGCCGCCGCCGCACATAAGGCGCTGAACAAGATCCACGCCCGCCTGCCCGCCCGGCAAGGCCACAGGCTGCGCAATGCGGTCTTGCGGGTAGCGCTTCGCCCCTCGGCCCCGGCACCGGGTATTGATGTGCGCAAGCTGCGCCGGGCGACCTGGGAAGAGTTGGAAGTGGGGTTTTGTTACAGCGATGCGGCAAATGCCGTGACCGAAAGACAAGTCCGCCCGCTGGCAATCGTCTTCTTCCAAGCGTCGCATTGTTTGCTTGCCTGGTGCTTGATGCGCCAGGATTTTCGGGCGTTTCGATTGGACCGGATGTCGGGGCTGACGGTCAGCACCCAAGGTTTTCGACCCCATAGGGTGGCATTGTTACGCGATTATCTGGCCCAGCTTGCGCCCGATTGTCTGGCACTGGCAGATCGGCGCCAGCCACCGGATGAGGCGCTTCCCGCCGGGGCGCGAACCCGCTAGACTGCAGCGAAACAGGCAAGGCGGGCAGGCAAATGTTTCATTGGTTAAAGACGTTGGCCCTTGTGGCTCTTGTGGCAGTGGCAGGTCCGGGTGCAGCCGCAGCGGTTGATCCGGCAGTACGCGCAGAGGCGGGATCAAGCGTGGAACCAGAGCAGTTGATCACAGTCGCGGCAGATGCGGGGTTTAACCGCTGGATCGACGGGTTTCGCGGCCGAGCGATGGCCAAAGGCATAACCGCCGCCACCTTTGATCGGGCCTTTCGCGGGGTCGAATACAGCGCGTCCGTGATCGAGAAAGACCGCAACCAAAGCGAATTCACCAAGGCGATCTGGGATTATCTGGACAGTGCGGTATCTGACAGCCGTGTCAAAAACGGCAAGGCGGCGCTGAAAAAGCACCGCAAATTGCTGGAACAGATCGAGGCCCGCTACGGCGTCGACAAAGAGGTTGTCGTGGCGATCTGGGGGCTTGAAAGTGCTTACGGCGAAGTGCGCGGTGACAATCCGCTGATCGCTTCGCTTGCAACTTTGGCCTATGACGGGCGGCGCGGCGCGTTTTTCGAAAGCCAGCTGATAGCGGCCCTGAAAATCATCCAGTC
>JBAUHP010000345.1:0-7382 GCA_049680345.1 Albidovulum sp.
GCGCAATCACCCCGGTCCCCGGCGGCGTCGGCCCGATGACCATCGCTTGCCTGCTCGCCAATACCCTCACCGCAACCTGCAGAGCGAACGGCCTCGCAGAACCCAAGGGACTTACCGCTTAAAGGGCCAGATAGCCGATCCCGGCGAAGACCGTGGCTACGGCCCCCCATTGTGGGGGGCTCATCTTTTCCTTCAAGAAGCCCCAGGCTAAAAGGATGGTCACCATCCCGAAGGTGGATGAGGCGACAGAGGCGAATTCCGGATTGGGCAAGCTGCCCGCCGCCAGCACGAGGCTTAGTGCGAGCGCGTCACAAGCGCCCATTGCCAGCAATAGTTTCCAAGGAACGCTTGGCCCAAAACGGGGCCGCCCGCTTATCACCAAAGTTGCTGTCAAAAGTGCTGCAAAGGCCACCAGGCGAGAGATCAAGATAGAGGTCACCACCGCCCCCGACGCGCTGGCGAACTGCCCGACGGCGAAGGTCAGCGCAAATCCGCAGGCTGCAAGCACGGCCCAGCATAGGGCGGCCTTGGTCGACCCGTTGCCTTGGCTTTCTTCTTGATCCGACAGTGCCGCCGTCAATCCAACCCCGGCCACAATCGCCACGACCGCGCCGATCTGGCCCGATGTCGGGGGCTGGCCTTGCACCGCGGCCCATGCCAGCGACAAGATCGGAAAAGCGCCGGTGACCGGTGCCACAAGCCGGACCGGGCCAATCGCGAAGGCCCGGTAAAGCCCATAATAGCCAAGGCTATAGATAAGACCCGTGGCAACAGACGCAAAACCGGCCGCCGGGTTTAACGCGCCCCAATCGGCGATCCAGATCGTCAGCGGGGCCAGTATGATCAGCCCGGTTGCCAGCACCACCATCAAGGCTATGGGCACGCCAACCCGGGCGGTCACGAAGCGCACGCAAACATCATGCACCCCCCAGGCAAGGGCTGCGATAATGCCGAGGGTCAGTGAAAGCATGGCCGATCCGATCTTGGTTTGCGTCTTGTTTTGAGGCAAATTGGCGTGGCGGTCCATATCTTACTTGCGGGACAGGGCAAAATCAGTATTCTTCAGGTTAAACAATGTTTCCGTGTATTCAATTTGTGGAGGAGGCCAGATGTCCCTGATGATTCATCCTTCGGTCCGGCTCGGGCCGCCGCGCGCCACCCTGATCCATGAGCCGATTGGCCTGCATGCGCCGCGCGGCGCTGAGCGTTACAACATTGAAGGTGCAGGTGCGATCCTTGTCGAGATAGCCGAGGGCGACCGTCTGCGCATCGTCAATGCCGAAGGTGGCCAGCCTTGCGAGATTGTGGTGGCAGGTGCTGATGGCCGCATTGATGCGGGGATATTGGGCCAGTCGGGCAATAGCGATGCGGCGGGCCTTAAGGCGCTGCTGACATCGGGCGATGCCAGCCTTGCCAAGCTGCGCGCCGGAATGGAAAGGCGCGGCATTGATCTGACCCAAGGTGGTGCGATCCGGCTTTTTGGCGCCGATACACCTGCGGGCACGGAGGAAAGCTTTACCGCCACCCGCGCGGGTGTGGCCATCATTGCCGCCCCCGGTGGGGCGATGGCGCCCGAAGCGCAAGATACCGCAACCCCGCTGACGCTGCATCTGACCCGCGCCAAGCCGATCTCTGCCGCGCGGTTTGAACTGCCCGATCCACTGGCGGATCCGCTGCTTGATCTGCGGGTCAAATCCGCAACAGCCCAAACCTATTTCGTAAAAGAGGGTGATTACTTCCAGATCATCGATGTCGATGGCCGCCAATGCACGGATTTTCAGTGCTTTTCGGCGCGCAAGCTTGACCGCGGGATCGAACATGCGCTGGATGTCACCGCGACCCGGAGTGCGATGGGCCATGCCTATCCGATGCCGGGCTTGCATTCGAAATATTTCGATCAGGACTTCGTGCCGCTGGTCGAGATCATTCAAGACACCTGCGGGCGTCATGACGCGTTCAATCTGGCCTGTACCGCGAAATATTACGACGATATCGGCTATCCGGGGCATGTGAATTGTTCGGATAATTTCAACCACGCCTTGTCCAAACACGGTATCGGCGCGCGCAACGGCTGGATGGCCGCCAATTTCTACTTCAACACCGGCGTTGACGATCATGGTATCATGTATGCCGATGAACCCTGGTCGCGCCCTGGCGATTATGTTCTGGCCCGCGCGCTGACCGATCTGGTCTGCGTGACATCCGCTTGCCCCGATGACACCTCGGCCGCCAATGGCTGGAACCCCACCGATATTCATGTGCGCACCTATTCGGGCGCTGAGACGTTCAAACGCGCGGTGGCCTACCGCCCCACCAAAGATTCGGAGCCACTTATGACCAAAGAAACCGGGTTTCATGACCGCCTGTCAAAGCTGACCCGCAATTTCGTGGAATATCGCGGCTATTGGCTGGCCAACAGCTTTGCCGAGGCCGGACCGATTGAGGAATATTGGGCCTGCCGACAAAAATCCATCGTGCTGGATCTTTCCGCCTTGCGCAAATGGGAGATCACCGGCCCCGATGCAGAAGCCTTGATGCAATTTACGCTGACGCGGAATATGAAGACGCTCGCCGTCGGGCAGATCGTCTATTCGGCGATGTGCTATCCGCATGGCGGGATGATCGACGATGGCACGGTCTTCCGGCTGGGGCAGGACAACTTCCGCTGGGTGGGCGGCGACGATTATTCGGGCATCTGGCTGCGTGAGCAGGCCGAAAAGCTGGGGCTGAAGGTTCTGGTGCGCTCCTCCACCGATCAGCTGCATAACCTTGCGGTGCAGGGGCCGGAAAGCCGCGATTTGTTGAAAAAGGTGATCTGGACGCCGCCGCATCAGCCGACGATGGAAGAGCTTGGCTGGTTTCGCTTTACCATCGGTCGCATCGGCGGTGCGGACGGCGTGCCGGTTGTGGTGTCACGCACCGGCTATACCGGTGAGTTGGGCTATGAGGTGTGGTGCCACCCAAGACAGGCGGGCGAGGTCTTTGATGCGATCTGGGGGGCGGGCAAGGACCACGGCCTGACGCCAATGGGGCTGGAGGCCCTTGATATGGTTCGGATCGAGGCGGGGCTGATCTTTGCGGGCTATGAGTTTTCCGATCAGACCGATCCGTTCGAGGCGGGCATCGGCTTTACCGTGCCTTTGAAGTCCAAGCCCGATGATTTCATCGGTCGCGAGGCGCTGATCCGCCGCAAGGAACATCCGTCGCGCAAGATGGTCGGGCTGGTCATTGAGGGCAATGTGCAGGTCGGCCACGGTGATTGCGTGCGCGTTGGCCGCGCCCAGATAGGCGAGATCACCTCTTCCATGCGCTCACCTATCTTGGGCCAGAACATCGCGCTGGCACGGGTCGATATCGCCCATGCCGAGGTCGGTACCGAAGTTGAAGTGGGCAAGCTTGACGGCATTCAAAAACGTCTGCCTGCGAAGATTGTGCCCTTCTCCCATTACGACCCGAAGAAGACCCGGCCGCAAAGCTGAGGCTTGCCAGGAGGGGCAGATGGTTCGAAGCACGTTAGATGAATTGGGCGGAGAGGTGGCGCTGCGCGCCTTGGTGAACCACTTCTATGACCTGGTGGAAACTGACCCGCGCGGCGAGAACCTTATGCGGCTGCATTTTCGTGGCCACGGGCTTGCCCATGTCCGCGATGAGCAGTTCGATTTTCTTAGCGGTTTCCTTGGCGGGCGGCGGTATTACGAGGAAAAACATGGCTCGATGGAGGTGCGCCTTATGCATGCCCATGTGCCGATCAGCCGTGAAGATGCCGAAAGCTGGCTGGCGCTGATGGATCAAGCGATTGCCGATCTTGGCCACGAAGGCCCCCATGTCGACAAGATGCGCGAGGCTTTTCGCAGGGTCGCGATGATCTTGGTCAATGATTTGCGCGAATGGGGGCTGCCGGGCGAGGGCAAGACAGGTTAAAAGTCGATCATGCTGCCCGCGCCATAGGACCGACCATGACCAAACCCCGCGCCCGTGAACTGGGCCTGCCATTCCCCGGAACACCGGGCCCCTTCAATGCGATTACCGATGTGCCGGGCATATGCGTCGGCTTCACCACGCTGACCGATCCCGCCAAGAAAATGCGCACCGGCGTCACCGCCATTATTCCGCGCCAGGATGCGGGTGATCCACAGCCGGTCTGGGCGGGGTTCTTTTCGCTGAATGGCAATGGCGAGATGACCGGGGTGCATTGGGTCAATGACGCAGGCTATTTCCTCGGGCCGATCTGCATCACCAATACCCATGGCGTCGGCGCCGTTCACGATGGGGCTACCCGCTGGATGATCCGCAGATATGCACAGTATTTCGCCAAGGGCGATGCCTGGGCGATGCCGATCGTGGCCGAGACCTATGACGGGATGCTTAATGATATCAACGCAATGCACGTCACTTCCGATCATGCGGTCGCGGCACTTGAGGCTGCGGCCTCGGGGCCGGTTGCCGAGGGTGCGACCGGCGGCGGCAACGGCATGGTGGCCTATGATTTCAAGGGCGGCACCGGCACATCATCGCGCCGGGTCACCATCGGCGGGGCGACCTATACGGTTGCGGCCCTTGTGCAGGCCAATTACGGCAGCCGCGAATGGCTGACGGTTCTGGGCGTGCCAGTTGGCCAGCATATGCCGGGCAAAAAACCGCGCAAGGAGATCCGCCGCGATAAGGAAACCGGATCAGTCATCGTCATTCTGGCCACCGATGCGCCACTGTCGGGGCTGCTTTTGCGTGCCTTGGCCAAACGCGCGGCCCTTGGCATTGGCCGCTCTGGCTCGCCCGGGGGGAACAGTTCGGGCGATATATTCCTGGCGCTCTCAACCGCGAATCCCATGCCCATGCCCGCAAGGGCGGGCCCCGTGCTTGATCATAAAAGCCTGAACTGGGAAGAGATGACGCCGCTTTATATGGCGGCCGTCGAGGCGGTGGATGAAAGTGTGATCAACGCCATGGTCGCGGGTGAAGACACGCCAACCATCAAACCCATGGGCAAGATATGCCCGGCAATCAACACCGATGATCTGTTAGAGATCATGTCGCGCTATGGCCGGGGTGACGGTGGGGCCTAGATTGCACATATGGGGGTTATCGCCTTGTGTCGCCCGCCACCGTCAGTTTTGTGCCTGCCGCCTGCAAAGCCTCGGAAATTGCGCTTGAGGGGGCCGCGTCGGTTATCAGATCGGTGACCCCGTCAAAGCCGCAGACCGAGATTAACCCGCGCCGCCCGAATTTGCTGTGATCGGTCACCACCACCCGCCGTTCGCCCCGCGACAGCACCGCGCGGGCAAATTCCGCCTCATCAAGATCGAAATCCATCACACCGCTGGCATCCACCGCCCCCGCCGAAATCACCGAATGGGCCACAAAAAACCGCGCGATGAATTCCAGCGCCGATGGCCCGAAGGCCGCGCCATTATCGGGGCGCAACTCTCCGCCCGCCATATAAACCCGATTGCCGTTCACCGTGGCCAGGGTTCGCGCGATATCGGATGAATTTGTCACCACCACCAGTCGCCGGTGCCCCATCAAGGCCCGTGCCAGATAGCTTGTGGTCGTGCCGGTATCGAGCATCACCGCGTCACCGTCACGGATGGTTGCCGCCAGACTGCGCGCAATCGCGCGTTTGGCCTCGGCCCCTTCGCCCATGCGCTTTTGAAACGGCGCCTCGCCGGTCTGCCCGGCAAGGGCGACGGCCCCGTGCATACGGATCAAGGCACCCGCCGCTTGCAGTGGTTTCACGTCACGCCGCACGGTTTCAAGTGACACGTCCATAGCCACCGCAAGCTCGGCAATTGCGATGGATCCGCGCGTTTCAAGCAGTTTCATGATTTCGTCTTGACGATTCATCTGGCGCCTTTTGTGCCCGGTTGCCTCAAAATTCTAAGGCTATCCAAGTGGTTTGGCAATATACGGTCATAAACGGGCATGAAAAACACACAAAGCCACAAATGCGGATTGACAGACTCACCCGCCCGCCCGCATCTTGGGCCCATAAAGGGGAGGGGATATGAGCATTGAGCGGATCAGGTCTTTGCCCTGCTGGCAGGGGCAAATCAGCGTAGAACCGCTGCAAGGCGGGCTTTCGAATGAAAGCTGGAAGGTGACGGATGAAGAGGGCAGCTATGTTGCCCGTTTTGGCACCGATTTCCCCTTTCACCACGTCAGCCGTGCGCAAGAGGTGATGGCGGCTCGGGCAGCCCATGCGGCGGGTTTTGCGCCACGGGTGCATTACTCGGAACCCGGCGCCATGGTTTGTGCCTTTCTGACCGCCCGCACCTGGGGCGAGGCGGATATGCGCGCCAATCCCGAAGCTATCGGGACACTTTTGCGCGGGTTTCACCAAAAGATGCCTGCCCATGTCGCAGGCCCCGGTGCGATCTTTTGGGTGTTTCATGTCATCCGGGACTACGCCCATACGCTGCAAGAAAATAACAGCCGCTTTGCCAGTGATCTGGCGGGTCTGACCGCCACCAACAAAGCGTTGGAGGCAGCACAAATGCCGATGCCGATCACTTACGGCCACCACGATCTGCTGCCCGGCAACTTCCTGGATGATGGCCAGCGGCTTTGGCTGATTGATTTTGAATATGCGGGCTTTGGCACCGCGATGTTCGATCTGGCCGGGGTGGCGGGCAATGGCGGGCTGTCGGCCGATGAGGAAGCCTTGTTGTTAACCGCGTATTTCGGCGCGCCACCCAATGCGGCCACTTTGCAAAGCTTTGCCGCAATGAAGGCCGCAGCCCTTATGCGCGAGGCAATGTGGGCGATGGTGTCCGAGATTTTTCTGGCAGCACCGGGCGCCGATTACGAGGCCCATGCGCAAGACTATCTTTCGCGCCTTGCCCAATCGCTTGAAAGCTATCAATCCCAATACGGAAAGCTTGTATCATGACCCTTCCTGCACAGGCCCAGATCGTTGTTATCGGCGGCGGTATCATCGGCTGTTCCACCGCTTATCATCTGGCCCGTGACCATAAGGCCGATGTGGTGTTGCTAGAGCAGGGCAAACTGACAAGCGGCTCCACCTGGCACGCCGCCGGTCTGGTCGGGCAGCTACGGTCTTCAGCCTCGATCACAAAGGTCTTGAAATATTCGGTCGATCTTTACAAGGATCTGGCGGCAGAGACGGGGCTGGAAACCGGCTGGAAGATGACGGGTTGTTTGCGTCTTGCCACCAATGAAGACCGCTGGACCGAATATAAGCGCCTTGCCACCACCGCCAAAAGCTTCGGGATGGAGATGCATCTGGTCTCGCCCGATGAGGTTAAGCGCATGTGGCCCTTGATGGATACATCCGATCTTGTGGGGGCAAGCTGGCTGCCCACCGATGGTCAGGCCAGCCCGTCGGATATCACCCAAAGCCTTGCGAAAGGCGCGCGGATGCATGG
>JBAUHP010000346.1:0-3176 GCA_049680345.1 Albidovulum sp.
GGAGGGTTTTGCAACCTTCTGAACACCGCGCTGGAACCCTTTGAGACGCAGCAAATCTGCCACGAACAAGAGCCGGCGTAAGGCGATACATGGTGCTAGCAGGTAAAGTTGAGACGCCTTGGTTGACTTACGTTCTGAAGTATCATATATTTCTGTCATGACAGAATTTGCAGACATAAATGAGTCTTCGGCCAAAGCGCAATTCGTTTTGTACTGGGGCGACATGGGAAGCCAATGGGGCGTAAACCGCTCTGTCGCGCAGATCCATGCCCTGCTGTACCTGAGCGTAAACCCCCTTAATGCCGAAGAAATCTCGGACCAGCTGGGGATTGCGCGCTCCAATGTTTCGAACTCGCTCAAGGAGCTGGTTGGTTGGAAACTGATCCGCCGGGTTCCGGTTCCGGGCGACCGGCGTGAACACTTTATCGCTGAGGTCGATGTCTGGGAAATGGCGATGCGCATTGCCCAGGGCCGTAAAGAACGCGAAATCGATCCGGCGATGGCGGCCATCGAAAAATGCGTCCGGCAAGCCAAGACTGAACCCAATCTTGACCCGATCATCTTGGCGCGCATGAATGAAATGCAGGATTTTCTGGCGACCGCAGACCGCTGGTCAACCCAGATGCTGAACGTGCCCAAGTCAAAGCTTAATACCTTGATGAAAATGGGCGATAAGGTCTTTTCGCTGCTTAAACTGACAGGAAAAAAGACCGAATAGGCCCTGCGTCATTTTTTTCGACCAATTATTTCTGTCTATACAGAAACTAAAGATTATACAGAACGAGTAGATGTGATGAAACTCAGTGATTTTTCAATCGGCAACATCCCCGATGATCGGTTTGCCAAGCTGGTGGGGCGCAAGGCATGGCGCGCCCTTCCCGCAGCGGTTCACAAGCGCTTTGGCAAGCGCTTGAATGGCGGCGCCAGCGTTGCCTATCAGGGCCGCGTAGTTTCGATGCGGATGAATGCAGCCGGGCGCATCCTTGCGCATGCGGCCCGCATCATCGGCGCGCCCCTGCCCTATGATCTTTCCTCGGTTGACCAGCCCGCCGTTGTGACCGTGACCGAGGATATCGCAGGCAGCGGCCAGTTCTGGATCAGGCAATACGGGCGCGCGGCCGGGTTCCCACAGGTCATCCACAGTTCCAAGCGGTTTTCGGGCGTAACGGGTCTTGAGGAATACATCGGCTACGGCATCGGCATGGCGCTGAATGTCTGTGTTGAGGGCGCGGATTTGCTGTTCAAAAGCGACCATTACTTCTTGCAGATTTTCGGGCAGCGCCTGCGCATTCCGCGAATTCTCAGCCCCGGTGATTTGATCATTGGCCATCACGATATGGGCTGCGGACAGTTCCGGTTTTCCCTTGATCTGAGCCACAGGCTGTTCGGCCAAATGATCTGCCAAGACGCCGTCTTTAATGATGCGAAGGAATAATCAATGGACAACCCAATTCTTTGGAGCCTGATTTCGGTACAAGTTTTCATGGGCGCGTTCGACACGCTTGTGCATCATGAAGGCACTGAGCGTCTGGCATGGCGTGCCTCGCAAAAACACGAACTGCGCCTGCACGGTGTGCGCAACTTCTTTTACGCCGTCATCTTCATGACCTTCGCCTGGCTTGAACCGCACGGGATCTACACGATTATTCTGGCCACGATCTTGACCGTAGAAGTTCTGATCACCCTTTGGGATTTCGTCGAAGAAGACATGACCCGCAAACTGCCTGCGACCGAAAGGATCAACCATACCCTATTGGCGCTGAACTACGGCGCGATCCTGGCCCTGGCAGCACCCTATCTGTGGCAATGGGCGTTTTTGCCGAACGCCCTGATCCCCGTCAGCTATGGCTGGTGGAGCGTTATGGCCAGCATTTCTGCCCTTGGCGTCGGCATCTTCAGCGCGCGTGATCTGCTTGCCGCGGCGCGCAGTGATCGGTTGGATCGCGGTGATCCTGCCCTGTTGGTGGCCGCCCTGAAGCCGCGCCAATCGATCCTGGTGACGGGCGGCACCGGTTTCATCGGAACCCGCCTTGTGGAGGCTTTGGTGGCCGCGCGCCATCATGTCACCGTCTTGACCCGCGACCCGCGCAAGGCGGATCAATTGTCGCATCCGGTGCGTGTAATTTCTGGCTTGGAATTGATCGACGACAACGACCATTTTGATGCCATCGTGAACCTCGCGGGCGATGCCGTGGCAGGTGGGCTATGGACCGCCAAAAAACGCGCAAAAATCATCGCGTCGCGTGTGGATATGACCCGCGCGCTTCATGCCCTGATCGGCAGGCTTGCCCATAAACCAAAGTGCCTGATCAATGGTTCGGCGGTGGGCTGGTACGGGTTGCAAGACGACGGCGACGACGCTGAATTGTCCGAAACCGCCGCCGCCAGACCGGCCTTTGTCCATGACGTCTGTGCGGCCTGGGAACAAGAAACCACCGCCATCAGCGCGCAAGGGGTGCGCGTGGTGATCTTGCGGATCGGTCTGGTTTTGGGGGTTGATGGCGGGATGCTGGCAAAACTGCTGACCCCGTTTGAATTTGGCGGCGGCGGCATTATGGGGCATGGCAGGCAATGGATGCCGTGGATCGAACATGACGACATGATCCGGGTGATCGCCTTCGCCATGGCAACCGACAGCATCTTTGGCCCGGTCAACGCTGTGGCCCCCAACCCGGTGCGAAACGAAGGGTTTTCGCGCGACCTTGCAGCCGCGCTCCACCGCCCGCTTTTGCTTCGTTTTCCGCAATGGCTGCTTTCTGGTGCGCTTGGCGATCTGGGCCGCGAAACCATGCTTGGCGGCCAGCGCGCCGTACCCGCGCGCCTGATCGAAAGCGGGTTTGCTTTCCGCCATGACACGCTGGCCCCGACCTTGCGCAAGATTACCGGGGCGAAGAACGGAGGGGTGCCGGTACCCTGAAGTGTTTCGGCACTACCTTGATGCATGATCTATCACCTAACGCGCCCAAAGCGGTCGCGGGGTCTTGCCATAGCTCATTGCAGATCTGGCGGCAGGATCGCTTGGGGCAGGTTCTGGTAGCATACCGGCCGTAGGAAACGGCGGATCGCCATGGTGCCAACGGAGGTGGCACCGAAGTTTGTGGAAGCCGGATAGGGTCCGCCGTGAACCATCGTGTCGCTGACCTCCACCCCGGTGGGAAAGCCGTTGGCCAGGATCC
>JBAUHP010000347.1:0-3568 GCA_049680345.1 Albidovulum sp.
GCTTCAAGATCGAAGGCTTCGGCGAGGCTTTCAAGAAGTTTCGACTGGGCGGCACTTTCGCTCATCTTGCGGGCAAGGCTTTCGCGGGCATTGCGGGCGGCGTTTTCGACCAGTTCGGCCTTTTCACCGCGCTGGGGAACCGACACCTCGACCTTGCGGCCAGCGCGTTTTGATAAAAGGTCGGTCATCAGATCGGCGTCATCGATCGGATGCGACAAAAGGATCAGCCGGGGCGGTTCCTTATTGTCGTAAAACTGCGCCAAGAACGCTTCGAGCACTTCTGGCGCTTCGGCACCGGCACCGGTCTTGGGGTAGAAATCGCGGTTGCCCCAGCTTTGGTTGGCGCGGATGAAGAAGACCTGCACGCAGGCCTGCCCTGCGTCCATATGCAAGGCCACGATATCCGCCTCGGGGACGCTGCGCGGGTTGATGCCCTGAACCTGCTGAATCTGGGTCAGCGCCTTGATGCGGTCGCGCAGGGCGGCGGCGCGTTCATATTCCATCGACTTGGCGGCTTCGGCCATCTGTTTGGCCAGATTTTCTTGCACAACCGTCGAGCGGCCCTGCAAGAAGCGTTCGGCATCGGCAACAAGAGCTGCATAGTCGGGCTGCGTTATCTGGCCGGTGCAAGGGGCGGCACAACGTTTGATCTGGTAAAGCAGGCAAGGCCGGGTGCGGCTGGTGAACATCGCATCCGAACAGTTGCGTAGCAAGAACACCTTTTGCAGCTGGTTGAGCGTGCGGTTGACTGAGCCCGCGCTGGCGAAGGGGCCGTAGTAATCACCCTTTTCGGATTTCGCGCCGCGATGCTTCTTGATCTGCGGAAACTCATGTTCCTTTGAGACAAGGATATTGGGAAAGCTTTTGTCATCGCGCAAAAGCACATTGAAATGCGGTTTGAGCTGTTTGATGAGGTTTTGTTCCAGCAACAATGCTTCGGTTTCTGTCCGCGTGGTCAAAAACATCATTGAGGCGGTCTGGCTGATCATCCGGGCGATGCGGGGGCTGTGGCCTGCCGGGCGGGCATAGTTTGACACCCTCGCCTTAAGGTTGCGGGCCTTGCCGACGTAAAGAATGCGGCCTTCGGCATCAAGCATGCGGTAGACGCCGGGCGAGCCGTCAATTGAGCGCAAGTAAGCCTGAATGACGCTGTGGCCGGTTGCGGCCTCTGGCTTGGTTTCGGTCATTCTGCTCTGCTCTGGCTGCCCGGTTGGGTCTGGTGGTGATTCTATCATCTTGCTGCAATCTTAGCGCCCTTCGCGCAAGAGAAAACCTTTCCACGGAATCTGTGGATAACTCTGGTGACAACAATTGCCTGTTCCGGATTTTTCGTTGATTTCAGCTAACTTCGTTGAAATGCCCATTTTTTAGGCAGTTTTTTAACCCATTGAAATTACTGTGTTTTTATTTATACACGCGGTAAACACCTGAAAATGCTGACAGATTTGTGACAAGACTATGTCAACTGGGCAAGAGGTGGACAACTTCGCGCAACCTATTGCTGATTCGCCCCCGCAACACGCCGGAACCCGCCTATTTGTAACCAATGATATCCGGGGTTTGCCAGCCCAGATGCTGGCCGCCATCGATGCACAAGAGCTGGCCGGTGACGGTGGGCGCATCAAGAAAATAGCCCAAAGCGCCGGTAATATCGTCTGGGTTGGCGCCGCGTTCGAGAATGGAGGTTTGACGCTGCCCGTCGAATTGTTCTTGGGATTGGTTTTCGCCCCTGAGGGTCGAGCCGGGGCCAATGGCATTGACGCGGATATTGGGGGCCAGGGCGCGGGCTGCGGTTTGGGTGAAGGCCCAAAGCCCCATCTTGGCAATCGTATAGGTCATGAATTCCGGCGTAAGCTTTCGCACCCTTTGATCAAGCATGTTCAGCACATGGCCAAGGGCACGCGCGCCGTCGGGACCACGGGTGGCAGGCGGCATTTGTGCCGCGAAATTCTGGGTCAGCACGAAAGGTGCGCGCAGGTTAGAGCCGAGATTCTTGTCCCAACTGTCGCGGCTGGCGCTGCGGATATTGTCATAATCAAAGGTCGAGGCATTGTTGATCAGCACGGTAAGCGGGCCGCCAAGGGCGGTGCTGGCGCGCGCAATCAGGGTTTGGGTCTGCGCCTCATCCAGAAGATCGGCCTGAACGGTGGCGGCCTGCACGCCAAAAGCGCGGGCCTCATCTGCGGTTTGTTCGGCCGCAGTGGCGGAGCTTGCGTAGTGGATGGCCACGTCATATCCGCGACTGGCAAGATAAAGCGTCATCGCACGGCCAAGGCGGCGCGCGCCGCCGGTGACCAGCGCCCTGCCTGCCCGCGCGGTCATGACCGGCCTTTGCCGCAAATGCAGGGGCGATCACCAAGATGCGGGCGGCCACATTCGGCGCAAAAGGCGCTGCGCCGACCGATCATGCGGCGCGCCCCCAAAAACCCGATGACCGCCATGGCCACCAAAAACAAAAACGCAATTTTGACCAGCATCTAAAGCCCATAGCGCGCCCACAAGGCCCGCTCCTCTACCTGGTTCATCGCATCGGAAAGAAGCTGCCCGCTGAACCGCTGAAAAATCGAACGTTTGATACCGTAAGGGACCAAGCGCACCTTGTCACCGTAAAGCTGTTTCAGTTTGGGGACCAGATGGCCGACGCCGTCAGCCAGACCCGGCCCGATCGCCCCGGCGCCGACCCAAACCTCGCCGGTGAAAAGATCGCAGTCGGGGGTAAGGCGGGCGGCGCGGCGGGCGGTGACCTGGGTTTTGAACGCTTCGTGGATTGGCTCCAATATTGCGGTCAGGCGTGCGACATCCTCTGGCTTTTCGGGACGAAACGGGTCGAGAAAGCTTTTGGAGCTACCGGCGGTATGAACGCGGCGTTCGACCCCGTGGCGGGCAAGAAGTTCGGGAAAGCCAAATCCCGCAGAAATCACGCCTATGGAGCCAACGACAGAGCTGCCATCAACCCAGATGTCGTCGGCGGCGGTGGCAAGCCAGTAGCCGCCCGAAGCCGCGACATCTTCGACGAAGGCATGGACGGGAATTTTCTTTTCTTCGGCCAGCCGACGAATGCGCGCGGCAATCAGCGAGGATTGCACCGGAGAGCCGCCGGGCGAGTTGATCACCAGCGCCACGGCGCAGGGTTTGCCCTTGCGAAAGGCGCGTTCCATCACCGGGGCAAGGCTTGCATCATTCAGACCACCGATTCGGCCGCCCGCAGCAATAGTGCCTTGCAAGCGGATGACGGAAACCAGCGGCGGCGATTTCACGAAGGGGATAAAGCGTCTCATGCGAACCGATGTAGTCATGCGCGCCGGGTTGGACAATGACAAAGCTGTCTTTCCGAGGCGGGTTTGGGGGGATAGAGTCCGCAGATGATCGAAAAACTGGAAATGTTCATCGCTTTGGCCAATGAGCGCCATTTTGGCCGCGCCGCCGAAGTCGTGGGGGTGACGCAGCCTTCGCTTTCAAGTGCGATCAAGCAGCTTGAGGGTCAGCTTGGCGTGCAACTGGTGTTTCGCGGGGCGCGGTTTCAGGGGCTGACACCTGAAGGGCTGCGGGTTTTGGATTGGGCCTTGCG
>JBAUHP010000348.1:0-3608 GCA_049680345.1 Albidovulum sp.
GCAGATGCTGGGCCGTATAGGCGGCCACATCGGTGATCATCCGCAGGCTGGGTTTGGGCGGGCAGATATAGGTGCCGCGCGACAGATATTCCTTGATGATGTCGTTTTGCACCGTGCCTTGCAGGGCCGCGATATCGGCGCCTTGCTCCTCGGCCGCCGCGATATAAAGCGAAAGCAGCCAAGGGGCGGTGGCGTTGATGGTCATCGAGGTGTTCATCTGGTCCAGCGGAATATCCGCGAAGAGCGCGCGCATATCGCCCAAATGGCAGATCGGCACGCCGACCTTGCCGACCTCGCCGCGCGCCAGTTCATGATCGCTGTCATAACCGGTTTGGGTGGGCAGATCGAAGGCCACCGAAAGGCCGGTCTGGCCCTTGGCAAGATTGGCGCGGTAAAGCGTGTTCGATGCCTTGGCGGTCGAATGCCCGGCATAGGTGCG
Organism: Albidovulum sp.; assembly: GCA_049680345.1. Taxonomy (GTDB): domain Bacteria; phylum Pseudomonadota; class Alphaproteobacteria; order Rhodobacterales; family Rhodobacteraceae; genus TMP-24. The sequence goes on from JBAUHP010000348.1 coordinate 440, forward strand.
GAAAAGCCAGGGATGGTCGCGGTGGGGGCGGTCGGACATGGGGCCTCACGAGGAATGGTAATAAAATTCTGCGCTGCAATAGATAATCGAAACAATCTTGCGGGTCCAGATGCTGCACTGCAAAAAAAGCGGCCAGTGGCGATCTGCCATTGGCCGCGTCATAAAAGACTGGTGGACCCTGCTATTGTGTGGCGAAACAGTATAGCAGCCCGTCGCCGCCAGTGCCGCGCAGCGCCTCAATCCCACAGCCGCCGCGCGAGGAATGCGACGCATTCCAGGATTTGGCAGGCGCAGAATCATCAAGCCCCATCCGGTCGTGATGCCCGACCATGCCCGCAGTATCTTCGGCACTGCTGGTCCAATCTTCGCAGGTCATCCCCTCAGCCACCGTGCCGTCGGGGTTTGAGCCCGTCAGAATGTCGTGCCGATTGGGGCTGTCACCCCGGCCGTTGACCACTTCGCCCAGCTCATTCAGGGCGGTGTCTTTTGTCAGGTTATTGTCGCCATGCAGGCCGTCGACGCTTTCGGCGATAACCTCGCCTTTTGCGTTCACCCACGGCCCGGCACCAATACGGTCGCGGGCATTTTCGGTGGACGATGACAGATAGGCACGCCAGGTCTTGGCCCCGACACCGGCAGCCTCTGCAAGTGCAGCGCAATGCGCGTCAGCACCGGCCAGGCCACCAAAATCACCGCCGTTACCGGGATTTTGGCTGGTGACAAAAAAGCTCATCCCGCCGTCTTGTGCCACTGCGGCGGAACCGCTGATGGCGATGATGGCGGCAAGTATTATGCGTTTGGTCATGACTTCTACCTCCCATGGCTGCTGTCTGGAAACGTGGCGAAGTATAACGTGGCGGGCGCAAAAAAGCAGTCGCCAATGTCGCACAGCGGTTGTTCGACTTTGTCGGTTAGGGCCAGCACCCATTCCAGCGATTTACCGCGCGCCGAATTCCTGTCACTTTCGGCGCATGTTTCAGACCGTGACATTGCCGCTTTGGCTTTTGGTGTTGATTCTGGTTTTTGCCGGGGTCACTTTCGCGTCGCATTTCTTGTTTCCTTCTGTTCGCTGGTTCTTTCGGGGGCGGATGGAAAAGGCGGTGGCGCGGCTGAACCAGCGGCTGGAGCGTCCGATCCAGCCGTTCAAGCTGATGGCGCGGCCCGACATGATCATGCGGCTGGTCCATGACCCGCAAGTGGCCGCCGCCGTGGCCGAAGAAGCCGCCCAGACCGGTGAGCCGGAGGCCGTGGTTTTGGAGCGCGCGCGGCGCTATGCGCGCGAAATTGTGCCGTCATTTTCTGCCACCGCCTATTTCGGTTTTGGCATCCGTGCGTCCAAATGGTTTGCGCGGACGCTTTACCGGGTGCACCTTGATGACAGCCGTCTGGGGCAGATTGACCCTGATGCAACGGTGATTTTCGTGATCAACCACCGCTCTAACATGGATTATGTGCTGGTGACTTATCTTGCCGCACGGCGGTCGGCCTTGTCTTATGCGGTGGGGGAATGGGCGCGGGTCTGGCCGCTTTCGTCGCTGATCCGCACCATGGGGGCTTATTTCATCCGCCGCAGGTCTGACCGCCCGCTGTATCGCCGCGTCTTGGCGCGCTATGTGCAGATGGCCACCGCCGCCGGGGTGACGCAGGCGATTTTCCCCGAGGGCGGGCTTAGTCTTGATGGGCGGGTCGGGGCGGCCAAGTTGGGGCTGCTAAGCTATGTCGTCGGCGGAAGGGAGCCGGGCGGGCGCGATGTGGTCTTTGTGCCGGTGGCGCTGAATTATGATCGGGTGCTTGAAGATCGGGTGCTGACGGCGGCACATGCGGCCGGCAAGCGGCGGTTTCGCGCGCCGCTGACCGAGATTTTCGCCTTTATCGGCCGCCATATCTGGCGGGCGATGCGCGGGCGGTTTCGCCGTTTTGGCGATGCGGTTGTCAGTTTTGGCGCGCCGGTGTCTTTGCAGGCTTTCGCAGCAGATGCCAAGGCGGATGTGGCCCCGGCGCTGGCAGCACATCTGATGGCAGAGATCGTGCGCAATATGCCGATCGTGTCGGTGCCGCTGGTCGCATCCGCCTGGGGTGAGGCGGCCATGACCGATGTCAGCGCCTTGACGGATCGCACCGCAGCTTTGGCCGAAAGGCTGGAGGCGCGCGGTGCGGGCGTGCGGCTTCCCAAAGGCGGTGCTGCGGCGGCGGTCGCGGCGGCGCTGGAGATTTTTGCGATGCGCCGCATGATTGCCCGCGAAGGCGATCTTTTGCGCCTTGTCCCTGAACACCGGGCGCTGATTGACTTTTATGCGGCCTCCGTCCATCAGATTTTGGATGCAGATGCAGCATCGACCGCGCCGAAAAAGCCCGGCGCGCGGCGAAAAAGCAAATCCGACCCGACATAAAGTTTCAAAAAACACCGCATCTCTATTGCAATATTACTTTTCGAGTTTTATTTCAGGGTCGAAGCCGCCGCGATTCTGCATTGCGGCATAAGTTCTCAGGAGGCCGCCATGGCATTGGATACGCATATCGATATCGCACCCTACGATGCGCCGGAAAAAGATCTTTACGAAATTGGCGAGATGCCGCCTTTGGGCTATGTGCCAAAATCGATGTATGCCTGGGCGATCCGCCGCGAACGCCACGGCGAAGCTGACACTGCCATGCAGGTCGAGGTGGTTGAAACCCCCGAGATTGACAGCAATGAGGTGCTGGTTCTGGTGATGGCGGCGGGCGTCAACTATAACGGCGTCTGGGCGGCTCTTGGCGTGCCGATCAGCCCCTTCGACGGCCATAAGGCACCTTACCATATCGCGGGGTCCGACGCGTCGGGCATCGTTTGGAAAGTGGGCGACAAGGTCAAGCGCTGGAAGGTCGGCGACGAGGTTGTTATCCACTGCAACCAGGACGACGGCGATGACGAGGAATGCAACGGCGGCGACCCGATGTTTTCGCCGACCCAGCGGATCTGGGGCTATGAGACGCCGGACGGATCCTTCGCGCAGTTCACCCGGGTGCAGGCCCAGCAGCTTATGGCGCGGCCAAAGCACCTGACCTGGGAAGAGGCGGCGTGCTATACGCTGACGCTGGCCACGGCTTACAGAATGTTGTTCGGCCACCGCCCGCATATCTTGAAGCCCGGCGATAATGTTCTGGTCTGGGGGGCATCGGGCGGCCTTGG
>JBAUHP010000349.1:0-4229 GCA_049680345.1 Albidovulum sp.
GTCGTAGCCTCCATTGCGCCTTGGAATTATCCGGTGATGATGATGGCATGGAAACTGGCACCCGCTCTGGCAGGCGGCAATACCGTGGTTCTCAAACCCTCCGAACAAACGCCGCTGTCGGCCCTGAAACTGGCGCAGATCATGGCCAGGGTCTTGCCCGAAGGCGTTGTGAACGTCGTCGTCGGTCAGGGTGCCAGCGTCGGTAACACGCTGATCAATCATCCCGGCGTGGATATGATTTCGATCACGGGTGATATTTCCACTGGCAAAAAAGTGCTTCAGGCGGCCTCGAAAACCGTCAAACGCACGCATCTGGAACTGGGCGGCAAAGCCCCGGTCATCGTCTTTGATGATGCAGATCTTGACCGCGTCGTAGAAGGTATGCGCGCCTTCAGTTTCTACAATGCCGGTCAAGATTGCACAGCCGCGTGCCGCATTTACGCCGGGCCCAGGATTTATGAAAAACTGGTCGCAGATCTTTCGGCCGCCGCCGCGACGATTGCCTATAATCAAGCCGACGACACCGTAAACGAGATCCCGCCCCTGATTTCGCTACGCCAAAGGGACCGCGTCGCAAGCTTTGTGCAACGCGCAAATGCGCAAAAACATATAGAGATCACAACCGGCGGCGGCGCGCCCGAGGGGCCCGGTTTTTATTACAAGCCAACCGTGATTGCAGGCGCGCTTCAGGCGGATGAAATCGTGCAGCGCGAAGTCTTTGGCCCGGTCGTATCCATCACGCGGTTCACCGACGCAGACGAAGCCGTCGAATGGGCAAACAACAGCAACTACGGCCTCGCGTCATCGGTCTGGACAGGCGATGTGGGCAAAGCCATGGACGTCTCGGCGCGGCTTCAATACGGTTGCACATGGGTCAACACGCATTTCATGCTGACCAACGAAATGCCCCACGGCGGCGTCAAACAATCGGGCTACGGCAAAGATATGTCGATGTACGCGCTTGAGGATTACACGGCCGTGCGCCACATCATGATCGCGCATTGAAACCATGCAGCATTCGTCGGTACGCAAGAACCGGCGCGAGGAAGCCACTGCACGCGCAGTACCCATAGGAATGAACGGTCGGTTGCGGCGGCTCACCCTGCCGCCAAAACCTCGATGCTTGGCGTGCGAGCGGTTGGCGCATTTTGCATTCGCCACTTGCGCAGGTCTTGGTCCTTCCGCAAGGCGATCAGCACCTATTGCCCTTAGGCAATCTCGACCGTGTATTTCTCGATCACCGTATTGGCGAGAAGCTTTTCGCACATCACCTTCACTTCGGCCTCGGCCGCGGCGCGGTCTGACGCGGTCAGGTCAAGTTCGATCACCTTGCCCTGGCGCACCGCTTCAACCCCGGAAAAACCAAGCGTACCAAGGGCGTGGCGCACCGCCTCGCCCTGTGGGTCAAGGACGCCGTCTTTAAGCATGACATGAACGCGGGCTTTCATCGGATCGGGCCTTTCAGTTGATCAGGGTCGGTTTCGACATATGGGTGGCTTGGGTCGGCAGCACACCAAGGCGGCGGGCAACTTCGCTATAAGCATCCGCCAGATCACCAAGATCGCGGCGAAACACATCCTTGTCGAATTTTTGGTTGGTCTTCACATCCCACAGCCGGCAGCTGTCGGGGCTGATTTCATCAGCGACGATCAGGCGCATGAAATCGCCATCCCAGATGCGGCCGACCTCTATCTTGAAATCGATCAGTTTGATGCCGACGCCATACATGATGCCCGACAGAAAATCATTCACTCGAAGTGCGATCGAGACAATATCATCCATGTCTTGCTGGGTGGCCCAGCCAAAGGCCAAGATATATTCCTCTGACACCATCGGATCGCCCAAAGCGTCATTCTTGTAGCTGTATTCAACGATGGGGCGCGGCAAAGGTGTGCCCTCTTCCATGCCCAGACGCTTGGATAAGGACCCCGCCGCGAAATTGCGCACGATCACTTCCAGTGGAATAATCTCAACCTGACGGATCAGCTGTTCGCGCATATTGATGCGGCGGATGAAATGGTTGGGCACGCCGATATTGGTCAGCCCGGTCATGAAAAACTCCGACAAGCGGTTGTTCAACACGCCTTTGCCTTCAATCGTCGCCTTCTTTTGCGCGTTGAAAGCGGTGGCATCATCCTTGAAATACTGCACGAATGTGCCCGGCTCGGGGCCCTCATATAGGATCTTGGCCTTGCCTTCGTAAATCTTCTTGCGACGTGACATGGCAGCTCCGTTCGACCCTTTGGCACAGACGTAAGTCCGGGGGGCCGTTTTCCCCGGGCCTTACCTTCGCGCTCCTATATGCCAAGCCGATCAAGCCTGCAAGGCGGCAAGGATCCGGCAGGCTGCAGTGGACAGCCAAATAAAACCAGAACCCGACAAGAGCCCACCTTCCCCCTTGCCCGGGATATAATGCGGCCCCTTTGACGGAAAACCACAGCTTTTCGGGCTGCGCCCGTGGCCCTAAGCTGTCCTGTGCGCATCAGGGGCTTGCAGCGAAGGGGTTGGAGGGGCATATGAAGATAGCACAACCGTTCTTACGAGGCTCAGACATGACCACATTTGACGACCGCGAAAACGCATTCGAAAATAAATTTGCGCATGATGAGGAGCTTCGCTTCCGCACCGAAGCGCGGCGCAACAAATTGCTGGGGCTTTGGGCGGCTGGCCTTATGGGAAAGTCTGGCGACGACGCGGCGGCCTATGCCAAGGAAGTTGTCGCATCTGATTTCGAAGAGGCGGGCGAAGAAGATGTCTATCGCAAAGTGTCTTCTGATCTGGGCGCGAAGGCGGAAGAAGCCGTGATCCGCGCCAAGATGGCCGAAATGATGATCGAGGCGAAACGCCAGATCATGAACGAGGTCTGATCGCCGCTTCGCTGACCCTGATGACATGAAAACCGGCGCGAACCTTATGCGAGGTTCGCGCCTTTTTCACTAAAATTCGTCTGATTTCGAGCCCCTGCATTAATAAGACGCAAACCCAATTCGGTCCAAAGCCATGAGGCAGTAAAGAGGGATCGGGATGGCGGGCTTCAAAGGCCGCTCTGTTGCAAGAGCATCTGAATTATCTACATCTGGCATCCGCCTGAATGCGCTTCTCTTGCGGCAGCTATTGCCGCTGAGCCTCGTTATTGCATGTCTCTATCTTGTCGGTGACCGCATCGGCGCCATCCATACTGGCGCCGTTTTTGCCGAGATCCGATCATTTTCGGCATGGCAGTGGTTTGGCGCTTTGGCCGCGACTGCGCTTAGCTTTTGGGCTCTGGGTTGGTATGATGCTGTCTTGCACCGGTCCTTGGGCACCGGGGTTTCCAACCGCCCTGCCCGGCGCGCGGGAATGACCGCAATCGCGATCAGTCAGATGGTCGGGGTCGGTTTGATCTCGGGCGCTTTGGTGCGATGGCGGATGCTGCCCGGCCTGTCATTGGCCCAAGCGACAAAGCTGACGCTACTGGTCACACTTTCATTTCTGGCGGGCTGGTCCGTCGTGACCGCTATCGCAGTACTGACCCTTGCCCCCGCAACCTTACCGTATCACGAGGCCATTGCGCCAATATCCGCAGGCGGGTTGATCATGGCCGTTGCGGCCTTGATTTTATGCCTGATCCGCCCCCAAATCCGCGCTGTGCATCGGCTTGGCGGCTGGCCACCACTTGCCAGAATTTCCCGGATCTTGGCCTTGACCTGCATTGATACCCTTGCCGCTTGTCTGGTTCTTTATCTGCTGATGCCGACCACGCTTGCGCTGTCATATGTTGAATTTTTGCCGGTCTTTCTTCTGGCTTTTGGTGCGGGGTTGATTTTGGGCACCCCCGGCGGCATCGGGCCGTTTGAAATTACGCTTATGACCTTGCTCCCCGATCTTGCGACCGAACCCTTGGCCGCCGCCGTCTTGGGGTACCGTATTGTGTACTTGGCAGCACCCGCAGCACTCGCCGGTCTGGTATTGCTGCTTGTCCAGTTCTTTGAAGCCGGGAGCGATCCGGTGCCGTTACCACAAAATACCGTCCATGCCGCCGGGCAGCCTGCCCCGCCGATACTGATGCGGGCGCGCCGTGCTGAGGTGTTGTTGTACCGCCAGGGCGAACACCGTCTTTTGCAATTGCGCAGCGTCGATGACGGAATGCTTGTGGCAAATGCAGGCCAATGTCTTGTCGGGCTGTTTGACCCGGTTGGCAGGGCAAAGACGATGCCGCAACTGATCAAGGGGCTTTGCGCGCTGGCGCA
>JBAUHP010000350.1:0-17218 GCA_049680345.1 Albidovulum sp.
CTGGCCACCCTTGCGGAGGAGCTTTCGGGCCATCTGACCGCCCCCGAAACGCTGAGCCAAAATCAGGCCCTGCGTCTGGCCGCCGCCCTGCGCTCCGGTTTCGCCGACCTTATCCGCCACGCGCTAAGCGCCGCCCAGATGAAATCCGCCCCCGCGCAATGGGCAATCTTGCAGCCGATCCTCATGGAGGCAGAGGCCTCCTTGCGCGACCCAACCCCCTACGCCCCCGGCCGCCCCCGCCGCCTCCTCCACCCCCGTCCGGGCCTGAGCGTGCGGCGCGAACGCACCCCCGAAGGCTGGCTCCTCCGCTTCACCGGCCCCGAGGCCACCGGCATATTGATGGAAACCCTGATGGATGAGATTGAGCGGTTGGTTGGGTGAGGGGGTGTACAACCTGCGCGTACCATCGCCACATCGTTCACTACAACTTCAACGCCCTATGCGCGAAAATGCTGCTTCAATGTCGGTACGCTGAATGTGAGCCACGCCTTTAAGCGTGACCGTTTCGTGCTTAGAAAGCACTATTTTTGCTAAATTGTCATAGATTCGTTCAGCTAGCGAACCCGGTGCCCGTTGCAGTTTTTCCACAATACTATCGGCGGCAAAAATTGTGGTTCCTTGGCGCCGTGTACGACTGGCGCTCTTTCCAAATTTTTTCGCTAGCAATTTTTTAGCAGCTACTCGAAGCTTCCCTGCTTGTTCCTCAGTCAAGTCATTTGGTAAAAATAATGCGAAATCCAAAAACGCATCAAGTGAATTAGCTTCGCTTGCCGCAATTGTCATGTAACTTACTACATGTCTTGTCTTGCCAAACTCTGTCGTCAGTTCAATTAGCATCTTCTGGCGGCTATCAGAATTTGATGCGCGCTCCACTTCCTGCATTTTCTCGACAATGGGTAACGCCTCAATTTCAATCCAAGCAATCTTTGCGTCACCAAAGATCGTGGTTTCATCGATGAGCGTGTGTTCATTGCGAACACTGTCTCTAAGGTCAGATCCCGAAAAATTGAAACCGCGTAAATCAGCACCAGATAAGTTTAATCGGCGCAAGTCCGAAAACGTTAAGTCAGATTGAGGATTCAAACCTGCAGCTTTAACCAGCAGGTCAAAACGTGGGTTATCGCTGGCCAAAACACGTTCAACAGCCGCAATATCATCCGCGCTTAGCATATCTTCAAGGAGCGGCATTATTCTTCCAAAACTTCACACCGTGAAATTGCTACGGTGCTGGCTGTTTGCTCATTGCCAAAATTAGACGCTTCTCGTTGAATCGCCAGTTTCAGGATCAGTCCAACAATGGTGTCTTTGTTTCGCCATTCGATCAGTCCCTTCCCAATCCTATTACCGCCCTTTGCCACTACTGCGATTTTACTCTTAGAAACTTGCACCTCGCCTATGACCACGATCCGGTTACCACCCTGTTTCCGGCCCAATACGCAGAGACGTGCGCTCGGAACAGCCGTTCCCTGAATCATATAGTCAGTGCCAATTCCTACTGATTGCGCCTTAATCTCCCAACTGTCGTTAGGAAGCGCGACAACGGGCAAGTGATGTTTCGTTTGTCCGAGAGTACGCGTTCTATCACCCCGAGCAACAGCGCTGGCGCTCATGCCCATATTCGCCATAGAACTTGAACTAACCGCAGCCCCAGCTTGAACCCCAACTGATGCTTTAAGCTCCAGCTCATCTTTCTCTATTACCGGCTCAAGTACACTTTCGCCGAAGACAGAGCCAAGTTTGGATTCACATCCTTCAAGGAAGAGGCGTAGGAGTGCTTGGGAAACGCCAACCTCGTATTCACGGCCATTGTGCTCATACAGCATCTGTCCAAACCTCAGCCGGGCTCGAAGTTCGAAATCGTTGCCGTCAGGGACAATCTCAAAACGAAGCTCGGAAAGCTGCGTTAGTGGATTCCTTGGGTTTGCCTTGAAGTTCACTTCAACCAATACATAACACCTCTCACCATCCCACCCCGACACCCTTTAGTATAGTCAACGCATCCTGCATTCAACTCTAGTAGGATGCAACAGTGAGGCGGGGTTCGCCGTGCCATACTCCACAGTCAACATCTCATCCAAGCCTTCACCCACCATCCCCACTTGCCCGATTTGGCCCGCGACAAGTCGGGGCATGGCCCCGACGGTCGCGCCTGCTTGCCCCCGGCAGGTGCGTTCCGCGCCAGCCCAGTCAGGCGCGCCCCGATTACGGCCTCTCGCACGATTGGATAGCCCCTTGCCCCGCGCCTTGCGGCGCCGGGCAACGGATCATGCGGCCGTCCACCGGACGCCCGCCGTTGTGATCCGGGCGCAGGGGCCGCCCATGCTTCCCGGCCCTTCGCTTGCGCTTCGGGCGTTCGGTGCTGACGATCTTCCACCGGAAGATCGTCAGGGCGCACCTCACCCATGAAATCCGTTAAAAATTCCTTAACAAAAAACACGAACCCACATAAAATCAATATCTTACAAATATTTTCACTGTGAAAATCACCCATTTTCACACCTCTCAGCCCGGCCTATACTCCCCCCATGCCCTATCTGTGCCGAGATTGTCTGAGCGCTTCTGAACCGGACTCAGATCCGGCCCCGAAACGCTGCCCGAACTGCCGATCTCCGCGCATTCTTTCCCATCCAGAACTCTTCACCCTTTCCATCGCCCATATGGATTGCGATGCCTTTTATGCAAGCGTCGAGAAACGCGATAACCCCGCGATCCGCGACCAGCCAGTGATCGTCGGCGGCGCCCATCGCGGCGTGGTTTCAACCTGCTGTTACCTCGCCCGGATCAAGGGCGTGCGCTCGGCGATGCCGATGTATCAGGCCCGCAAGCTTTGCCCCGAAGCGGTGATCATCAAGCCGCGGGGCAGCCATTACGCCGCCGTCTCGCGCCAGATCCGCGCGATCATGAATGATCTGACCCCGCAGATCGAACCCCTGTCGCTGGATGAGGCCTTCCTGGACCTCACCGGCACCGCCCGCCTTCATCACGCCCCCCCCGCCGTGATGCTGGCCCGGCTTTTGAAACGGATGGAGGATGAGATCGGCGTGTCCGGATCGGTCGGTCTGTCGCATAACAAGTTCCTTGCCAAGATCGCCTCTGATCTTGATAAACCGCGCGGCTTTTCGGTGATTGGCCGCGCCGAGACTGGCGCCTTCTTGCGCGGCAAACCGGTGCGGATGATCTGGGGCGTGGGGGCGGCGATGCAGGCTTCGCTTGAACGCGCGGGCATTCGGGATTTCGACGATCTTCTACGCTGGGATCGCAAGGATCTTGGGGCCAAATTCGGCAGTATGGGTGAGCGTCTTTACCGGCTTGCCCGTGGCGAGGACAGCCGCCGGGTGAACCCGAGTGAAGCGATGAAATCGATCTCGGCGGAAACCACCTTCGACGAAGACACCGCCGACCGCGATCTTCTGGACGGCCATATCTGGCGGCTGGCCGAGCGGGTGGCCGACCGCGCCAAGGCCAAGGATCTGGCGGGCCGGGTGGTGACGCTCAAGCTCAGGCGCGCCGATTTCTCATTGCTGACCCGCCGCCATGCGCTGCGCGATGCCACGCAGATTGCCGATCGGCTTTACCACGCCGCCGCTGATTTGATGGCGGGCGTGGGTGGAAAAGGCCCCTACCGGTTGATCGGGGTTGGCCTTTCGGAGCTGACTGCCGGGGCCGATGCCGATCTGACCGGTGATCTTCTTGATCCAGATGCCGTCAAGCGCGCCAAGGCTGAACGCGCCACGGATCAGATCCGCTCCAAATTTGGCCGTGATGCCATCGTCAAGGGCCGTTCCCTACGCTGATCACTCGGCCGCGAGTGAGGCCTGGTTACGGCCAATATCGACGATATCGGACAAAACCTTTTCCAGCCGTTGCTTGAAGTCCGAAAAATCGGCGCTTGGGCAGATCTTGTTTTCATCCATGTACAAGGCGCGGTCCATTTCAATCTGGACGGCATGCTGGTTATTGCCCGGCCGCCCATAAGCCTGGGTGATATAGGCACCCGCGAAAGGCGCGTTGCGCGCAACGATAAAGCCCTGCGCGCGGAAGGCATCTTCGACAAAATTCACAACATGGCTGGCCGCTGACGCGCCGTAACGGTCGCCGACAACAATCTGCGGGCGGCGGCCAGAATGGCTTGTCACGGCTTCCATCGCCTCATGCGGCATGGAATGGACATCGACCAAAATCGCCTCTCCAAACTGCTGACGGGATTCGTCTAAAAGACCCTGCATCCGGTCATGATAGGGGTGCCACCAATCGCGGATCCGTCTGCGCGCCTCATCCATCGGGATCTTGCCGCTGTAGATCGCCTTGCTGCCCGAAACCACGCGGGGAATGACGCCAAGGCCCGATACCACGCGCGGATTATGGCCAAAGGCCTGCACCCCATCGATGACTGCTGGGTCAAGCTCATCTGCGCCACGGTTAAGGTCAAGATAGGCGCGCGGGGCAATGGCTGCGAGAAGCGGCGCGCCAAGCCCGGGCACGCCGTCCAAAAGCGTATCAACGAATGCATCTTCAGAGCTGCGGATGGTTTGGTTATCCAGAACCGATGCTTCAAGAAAGGAACGCGGATAGATTCGTCCACTATGCGGCGAGGCAAAGACAACGCTGGTCAGACGTCTTTTTGGCAAAGAAAGATGAAAAGCGTCTGTTGGCATGCGTTACCCTTTGTCTCTCATCACTATAACGACAAAATGTGGCGCATCAAAAGCCCTTGAAAGGCGCTGCGACTCCTTTTATAGACCCCCAGACCGACGCGGTTCCGCCCGCGTCCTATTTGTTTGGGACAGGTGGAACAGTTGGCGGGGGCGGTTAGCTCAGCGGTAGAGCACTACGTTGACATCGTAGTGGCCACTGGTTCGATCCCAGTACCGCCCACCATCACAGTTCCGGGGGTTCCCGGAGCAAACAAGTTTCTAGGCGCACGCCTCTCGTGCATCGGCGCCACAAATGGGAGAAGAACGATGAAGGTTGCGAATTCGCTCCGCTCGCTCAAGACGCGCCATCGCGATTGTCAGGTCGTGCGCCGTAAGGGCCGCGTCTATGTGATCAACAAGACGCAAAAGCGCTTCAAGGCCCGTCAGGGCTAAGATCTGCTGAGAGCAGAGGTTATCTGGGGCCGCCGGGGGAAACTTCGGCGGCCCTATGCGTTGTTTTGGGCCCGCTGGGCCACTGGGTTTGACCAGAAAAAATATCAGCGCGAATGCGGTCTTATTTCCGCAAACTGCGCCCGAATTTGCGGATATCTTCCAGCAGCCTTTCAGGCTCTTCCATCGCGGCGAAATGGCCGCCGCGCGGCATCTCTGTCCACTGTTGGATGTTATAGATCCGTTCGGCGTAGGATCGAGGCGGCCAGTTCAGCATTTCTGCCGGAAAGACCGCGCAGCCGGTGGGGACTTCAACGCGCTTGCCCTCGGGTGACAGAATGCGCCCGCCTTCCTCGCGTCGTCCGTAATAGATCCAGGACGCGGTGTTGAAGGTTTTGGTGGTGATGTAGATCATGATATTGGTCAAAAGTTCGTCTTTTGAGTGCGCCGCTTCAATATCGCCGGTGGCGACATCCGACCAATCATGAAATTTCTCAATCAACCAGGCGGCGATGCCTACCGGGCTGTCCATCATGGCGTAGCTGAGCGTTTGCGGCCGCGTGGCTTGCTGGGTGCGGTAACCATCGAGCATGATCTGGTCACGGTCAAATTGCGCGCTCCAAGCCTGTTCTTCAGGCGTTTGCGGCCCGTCAGGGTGGCGCATGGTCAGCACATTGATATGAATGGCTGAACAGGCGGGCGCGTGATCGTAGCCCAGCCACGAACAGATCGCGGCACCCCAATCGCCGCCTTGGGCAAGGTAGGTCTTGATCCCCAAAGTGTCGGTCATCAGGGTGTTGATCACGCTGGCCATCTTGCGCGGGCCGTAAGGGCGTGGCGGGCGGCCGGAAAAGCCAAATCCCGGCAAAGACGGCGCGATCACGGTGAAAGCATCTTCGATATTGCCGCCAAACCGTTCGGGATGGGCCAGGGGTTCGATCAGATCGAAGAACTCGGCCACCGATCCGGGCCAGCCGTGGCTGATCATCAGGGGCATCGGGTTGGGGCCGCTGCCCTTCTCATAGATGAAGTGCATATCAATGCCGTCAACCGGCGCCTTGAAATGCGAAAAGCTGTTGATCCGGGCCTCTTGCGCGCGCCAATCGAAGCCGTCCACCCAATAGGCGCACAGCTCTTTGAGGTAGTCCATGTTGGTGCCGTAGTCCCAGCCGCCGTCATCGGGCATCTCATGCCAGGGGTAGTCCGCAACGCGGGTGCGGATATGGTCAAGCGTCTGATCCGGGACGTGGAATTGGAAGGGCGTGATATCGGGGTTGGTGAAATTGTGGTTTCTCAATCGTCCCGTCCTTTGTTTTGGCGGCGAAATGGGCGGCCTTGCATAGAGGCCATTAACCTTCGCCCCTGCCTACCCTATACTTGGCCCAAATCCAGTCACAAGGGGCATAGATGACCATTCATATCGGCGCAAAGCCCGGCGAAATCGCCGAAACCGTCTTGATGCCAGGCGATCCTTACCGCGCGAAATGGGCGGCGGAAACCTTCTTGCAAGACGCCGTTTGCGTCAATCAGGTGCGCGGAATGCTGGGCTTTACCGGCACATGGAAGGGCAACCGGGTGACCATCCATGGGTCGGGCATGGGGATGCCCAGCCTGTCGATCTATGTCAATGAGCTGATCCGCGATTACGGTGCCAAGACATTGATCCGGATCGGATCGGCGGGGGCAATGCTTGAACATGTCAAGATCCGCGACGTTGTGATTGCGATGACCGCATCGACCCTTTCGACCCCCTCGCGCGGGTTCTTTCGCGAGATGCAATATGCGCCTTGCGCCGATTACGGCTTGTTGGAAAAGGCCGTGGCTGCGGCGCGCGCCAAGGCCACGCGCACCCATGTCGGCGGTATCTATTCTGCGGATGTATTTTATGACGAGCGTCAGGATCTGACCGATATGCTGGCCCGCCACGGGGTCCTGGCGGTAGAGATGGAGGCGGCAGAGCTTTACACCGTCGCCGCAAGGCATGGGGCGCGCGCGCTGGCGATCTTGACCATCTCGGATCATCTGATCACGCATGAGGCGCTGGCACCCGAAGACCGCGAAAGCAGTTTTGGCGATATGGTTGAAATCGCCTTGCAGGCCGTTTTCGCCTAGATACTGGCAAGCCAATCGGCCACCCGCGCCGCCGCACTGGCGGGGTGCGGGCGGCGCGCGGACCACAGGCACAAAGATCGGTCCAATTGCCGGACCGTAGCGAAAGGGGCCACCAGCGCGCCGGTTGCCAGATGCCCGGCCACCAGCGCGCCATGACCAATCAAAACGCCCGCGCCATTCACTGCCTCTTCCACCGCCAGCGCATAAAGGGAAAAAGCCGGGCCTTTGGGCATGAAACCCTGCCCCGGCATCGCGATATCGGCCCATAGCTGCCAGTCATCGGCCCATGTGCTGTCGGTCAGGCATGCAACATGCGCCAGATCGGCGGGGTGGTGCAGCCGGGCCGCCAGTATCGGCGCGCAGACCGGAAAAATCGTATCCGGCCCAAGGGCGCGGCCTTCGCCCGGCGTTTGGTAAAACAGGCCTAGATCATAGGGCGTGCGCTTCAGGTTCGGCGGCTCTTCCATCGCGGTGATCGAGATGGTGATCTGCGGTGCCGCCGCCCTGATCGCGGGTAAACGCGGTGAAAGCCAGAGCTGGGCGATGGCGGGCAATGTGGCGATATGAACGGTGCGGGGTGCGGCTTCGGCCCGCAGACCCTGCACCGCCAGCCCCAACTGATCAAAGGCTGCGGTGAATTCGGGCAAGGAGGTCTGGCCAAGAACCGTCAGGCGCACGCCCCTTGCGTGACGCTCAAACAAGGGCGCGCCAAGGTTTTCTTCCAGCGCTTTGACATGGGCGGTGACGGCCCCGGCTGTCACCCCCAACTCATCCGCGGCGGCGGCAAACCCGCCCAATCTTGCTGCCGCCTCAAACGCACGCAGCGCGTTCAGCGGCAGGGTCTTGGGGCGGGGCGGGGCGACGGACATATAAGCCTCAGCTTTTCTATGGCTAAATTTTTGCAAATCTGATTTGCGCGCGCAAGTCCTATCTGATTTTTTGCTTCAAAAGAGGAGAGTGACCCATGCCCGATCTTGCCCCCCATCTTGCGCCCCGCCCGTGGGTACCCGCGGCATGTGAGGCGCTGATCCAGCGTCACGCAGCAGCGACAACCGCCCCCAGTGATGCCATTGCCGCGCGGATCGACCGGCTTGCCACCGACAACGCCCAGATCCATGAGGCGCAGTGCTTCAACCTTAACCCCGCCACCAATGTGATGAACCCGGCGGCCGAGGCGATGCAGGCGCGGGGCCTTGGCGCGCGCCCCTCGCTTGGCTATCCGGGCGATAAATATGAAATGGGGCTTGAGGCGATCGAAGAGATCGAGGTGATCGCAGCCGAGCTTGCCGCCGAGGTTTTTGACGCGAAATATGCGGAAGTACGGGTGTTTTCAGGGGCGATGGCCAATCTTTACGGCTTTATGGCGCTGACCAAACCCGGCGATGTGATCATCGCCCCGCCGGGGTCAATCGGCGGGCATGTCACCCATCATGGTGCCGGTTGCGCGGGCCTTTACGGGCTTGTCACCCACGCAGCACCCGTGCGCGCCGATGGCTATACCGTCGATCTGGAGGCTTTGCGCGATCTGGCCCTGAAGACGCGCCCCAAGCTGATCACCATCGGGGGCAGTCTGAACCTGTTCGAACATCCTGTAGCGCAAGTGCGCGCCATTGCGGATGAGGTTGGCGCCAAGGTCTTGTTCGATGCCGCCCATCAATGCGGGATCATCGCCGGAAAGGCATGGAAAAACCCCTTGGCCGAGGGCGCGCATCTGATGACGATGAGCACCTATAAAAGCCTTGGCGGCCCGGCAGGCGGGCTGATCGTGACCAATGATGCGGCAATTGCCGAACGGCTGGACGCGATTGCCTTTCCGGGCATGACGGCGAATTTTGATGCGGGCCGAGTTGCGGCACTGGCGGTTTCGCTGC
The DNA here is from genome assembly GCA_049680345.1 of Albidovulum sp. Taxonomy (GTDB): domain Bacteria; phylum Pseudomonadota; class Alphaproteobacteria; order Rhodobacterales; family Rhodobacteraceae; genus TMP-24. The sequence goes on from JBAUHP010000350.1 coordinate 9,068, forward strand.
TGGATTGGCGCGACTTCGGTCATGCCTATGCGGGCAAGATGATTTCCGTGGCGCAGAGCCTGGCGCAAGCCTTGGCCGATGAAGGTTTGCCGGTTTTCAAAGGCCAGCATGGCCATACGAATTCGCATCAATTTGCGGTAGAGGCTGCAGGCTTTGGCGGTGGTCAAGCCGCCTCAAAAACCTTGCGCAAGGCGGGGTTTTTGGCCTGCGGTATTGGCCTGCCGATCGCACAGGTGGCGGGCGATATGAACGGATTGCGGATCGGCACGCCCGAATTGGTTCGCTGGGGCATCACCGAGGCCGATGCGCCAAGGCTTGCGGGTCTGATCGCGGGTGCGCTGCGCGCAAATGACCCGTTGAGTTTGGCCGATGAGGTTGGTGCCTGGCGTCAAAGCTTTGACAGGCTGCATTACATCCGGACCTGAAGCGGTTCCGCTTATCGCGTTTCGCGCTAAGTGCCGTGGCTCTGGTCATATCCGTTGGGCGGTGGCGATTGCCAGTTGGCAAGTGCGGCCGGATCGGGCCGCAAAACTTCGACCAGCAAGGGGTGGCACGCGGCGCTGTCGGATGAATGTTCAGACGAACAATCGCCGCCCGGACAGGCAGACAGGCCGCCCAGAAGGTCAATCTCGGCGAAAAACTCAAGGTAATCGCCGGGCCGGACTGGCGAGGCCTTCATGAAATACTGGCCGGTGTCGCGGGTGAAGCCTGTGCACATGAAGACGTTGAGAACATCGTGAACATGGGCCTCGGCCTGATGCAGCGGCAGGTTGGTTTCGGCGGCGAAGGCCCGCGTCAGGTTGGAATGACAGCAATGGTGGTACTGCCCGCCACCGGCCAAAAGGTTGTGGGTATAGGGATCGCAGCGCGTGCCGATCACATCGTGAACAGCGCCGCCAAACGCGTCAAACCCATACCAATCCAGCGTGTCATGGGTGATCGTGGCCATCGGGCGCAGATGCGGAAAGTTTGACCATAGCCGATCACCCGTTGACAGATGGGTGCCGTGCAGCGCGCGGGTCTTGCCGGAATAAAAGCGTTCGGAAAGATCATTGGCATTCCACAGGTTAAGATCGCCGACCTGCGGGCCCTTGACCGAATGGATGCGGAAGAAATGCCCCGCCGGCACGCGGAACGTGGCCGCCTCGCGCGGTGGCACAAGGGTTTCGCCTGTGCGGGTAAGTGCGCCGCGCGCGGCGCGGTAAAGCGGCAGGTCAGCTGTGGGAAGCGTCTCCGTAGGGTAGCAGATCACCGGTTTGACGGATTTACGGGCATCTGCATCGGCGGGCCCTTGGTTTTCGGGGTGGGTAAGCTTCATCGATGACCTTCGGGTTTTGCGGCCGCGCCGGGCTGGTTTCATGCATCCTCACCGGGCGGGGCGGCGACGTCAATCCTGGCCGCGCAGACAATGACGCGGTTTGCCTTCGGTGATCGCCCCGCAAGCGGTGCAACGGTGATGGGTTGGGCCAAGGCTGCGGTCCAATCGCCAGCGGCACGCACGGGTCAAGGTTGTGCCCCGCCGCGCGAGCCACAGATAGGCAAAGACCGAGATCAAAAGAAGGATCAACAAGACAGGCATGGCTGAAGTCTAGCACCCGCCAAGACCGGTGAAAACGCCACGCGCCGCGCTTTGCAAAACAAAGGCGCGGCTGTCATGCAACTATTACAAGACCGTCGTGATCGGGTCATGCCTGCGCGGTTATGTATCCCCGCTTGTCAATATTTGGGGGACTGACACCTATGTCATTGAAACTTGTCGGCACGACTTCCGCTTTCGCCATCATTGCGACGGCGGCTGCGGCAGATATGAATTTCAACCGGATCAGCAGCTTTGCCACCAATGCAAACAACGCCGATCCAATCGCAGAATCATCGGCCGAGATCATCAGCGCATCAAGCGACGGCATGGTCTTGGCCTATTCCGACAGCCCCTTGGGCGCGGTCGGCTTTATCGACATCACCGACCCACGCGCGCCCAAGGCCATGGGCAACATCGATGTGGGCGGGGAGCCGACAGCCGTGTCGATCATCGGCACGACCGCATTTGTCGGCGTCAACACCTCGGACAGCTATACGGATCCATCGGGGATGTTGAAGGCCTTTGACATCAACTCGATGCAAGAGATGACTGCGTGCGATCTGGGCGGACAGCCTGACAGCACCGCCATCGCCCCCGACGGCAGCTTTATCGCGGTCGCGGTGGAGAATGAGCGTGACGAAGACGCGGGCGACGGGCGGGTTGGCCAGGCACCTGCGGGTTATGTTGTGACCCTTGCTATGGCCGGTGGCACAGTTGTCTGTGACAGCATGGTCAAGATCGAGATGACCGGTCTTGCCGAGGTCTCGCCCGAGGATCCGGAGCCTGAATTCGTCGATGTGAACGCGCTTGGCGAGATTGTGGTGACGTTGCAAGAAAACAATCACATTGCGATTTTGTCAAAGACCGGCGTCGTGTTGAACCACTTTTCTGCAGGTGCCGTTGACCTAGATCAGATCGACGCAACCGACGAACGCGCCGCACTGATTTTCACCGAAAGCCAGCCGGGACGCTTGCGCGAGCCTGATGGTGTGCAATGGCTGGACGATCACCATTTTGCCTTCGCCAATGAAGGCGATATGGATGGCGGCGCGCGGGGCTGGACGATTTTCAACAAAGACGGCACGGAAGTGTTTGAGGCTGGCAACAGCTTTGAACATGCGATCATTCAGGCTGGTCACTATCCTGACAAACGCTCTGATGCGAAGGGTGCCGAGCCTGAAGGCATGGAATTCGCCAAGTTTGGCGACACCCCGTACGTCTTCGTTCTGGCCGAACGCGCCTCTGTCGTCGGGGTTTATGACGTGACGGACCCAGCGGCACCGGTGCTAAAGCAGTTGTTGCCATCCGGCATAGCCCCCGAAGGGGCCGTTGCAATCCCATCGCGCAACCTTTTCATCACCGCAAATGAGGCCGATCTGATCGAAGATGGCGGCGCGCGCAGCCATGTGATGATCTATGAATACCAAGAGGCACCCGCCGCCTATCCGCAGCTGACCTCGGCCGGTGCAGACCGCCTGATTGGCTGGGGGGCGATTTCGGGCATGGTGGCCGGTGATGACGGCATGGTCTATGCGGTCAACGACAGTTTTTATGGCTACCAGCCGACGATCTTCACAATTGATACCAAGGTGACGCCCGCGCAGATCACCAATGCGCTACCGGTCACGCGCGGCGGCTTTGCGGCCCAGAAGCTTGACCTTGAAGGCATCACACTGGACGGCGAAGGTGGATATTGGCTGGCCTCGGAAGGGCGCACCGACCGCCTTGTTCCGCATGCGATCTATCATGTGAACGCCAAGGGCGAGATCAAGCAAGAAATCAGCCTGCCTGCCGAACTGCTGGCGGTTGAAACGCGTTTCGGATTTGAGGGGATCACACTGATCGGTGAAACGCTTTGGATGGCGGTTCAGCGTGAATGGGCCGACGATCCGGCTGATCACGTCAAACTGGTTTCCTACAATATCGAAACCGAAGAATGGGGTGCGGTGCATTACCCAAAGGCCGCCGCAAGCGAAGGTTGGGTCGGCTTGTCAGAGATCGTGGCGCACGGCGACGATATCTATGTGATCGAACGCGACAACCAAATCGGTGCGACTGCGGCGATCAAAAAGATCTACCGCATTGCGGCCAGCGAAATGGTGCCCGCAGCCTTGGGCGGCCCGCTGCCTGTTGTCAGCAAGCAAGAGGTACGCGATCTGATCCCCTATCTTGCCGCCAATGGGGGCTATGTGGCGGAAAAGGCCGAGGGCCTTGCGATATTCCCGGATGGATCAGCGTGGTTCAGCACCGATAACGACGGCGTTGACGACAGCTCCGGCGAGACGTTCTTTGGCCGTCTGGGCCGTCTTGAATTGTCAAACTGACCTTGGCGGTGCGGGGTTTGGCCCCGCATCCCTGCCCCGACGGCATCAGCCTTGCGGTTTGACCAAGGGCACCACTGTCGCGGTGTCAGGTTCGGGTGCCAATTCCTCAAAGTCGAAATTATCAAGGCGGGCGGCGCGCTTGCCGGCGCGTTCGGCGGCCGTGGTGATGCCGTCAAGATCGCCGCGCGCCTGAGTGAAATGGGTGTTAAGCTTGGCGACCCGGTCCACCACCAGTTCAACATCGCGGTGCAATTGCTTGAGCGTGGTGCGAATGGCGCCCGCCTGTTCGCGCATCCGCGCATCTTTGAGGATCGCGCGCATGGTGTTGAGCGTGGCCATGCAGGTGGTAGGCGAAACGATCCAGACCTTGGCGGTGAAACCTTCGCGGACCAGTTCGGGGAAATTGGCGTGAAGTTCGGCGTAGACCGCTTCTGACGGCAGAAACATCAAGGCACCATCAGCGGTTTCGCCATCAAGGATGTAGCGTTCGGAAATATCCTTGATGTGCTTGCGGACCGAGATTCTCAGCATCCTTTGCGCTTCGATCAGTTCGGAATTATTGGCGGCACGGCGCAAAGCCTCATAGGCCTCCAGCGGGAATTTGCTGTCGATCACGATCGGGCCGGGCGGGTTCGGCAGATGGATCAGGCAATCGGCACGTTTGCCGTTGGAAAGTGACGCTTGCAGCGTGAAGGCATCAGGCGGCAGGGCCTTGTGAACGATGTCGTTCAGTTGAATCTCACCAAAGGCGCCGCGGGTTTGCTTGTTCGACAAGATATCTTGAAGCGACAGCACATCGCCCGACAGTTTGGTGATATTTTCCTGGGCCTTGTCGATGGTTTCCAACCTTTGTTGCAGCTCGCCCAGACCGCGGGCCGTGCGGGTGGCGGTGCCTTGCAGCGATTCCGACATGTTGCGGGTGACATCGGCTAGGCGCTGCTCCATGAGTTGCAGCATCTTGGCTTGCGATACGGCTTGCGCCTCGGACACATGGGTCAGGCCGCCCGAAAGCTGCTGTTGGCCGTCGGAAAGCGATTGAACCCGGCTGCCCAGATTTTGCATCTGGTACAGCATAGGCTCGCTCATCTTGGCCGAACGCGATGCGGCGCGCAGGGTTATGATAAGCAAGATGAAAAGCAAAAGCACCAGCGCGCCACCCCCTAGAATGGCAAGGGTGATCGGGTCTTCCAGTGCATAGCTTTGGCCATTGATGGTGATCATGTGCGTCCGAATAGCCGTTCGATATCAGTGAGTTTGAGTTCCACATAAGTGGGGCGACCGTGGTTGCATTGGCCCGATAGCGGGGTTGCCTCCATCTCGCGCAAAAGCGCGTTCATCTCTTCAGGCCGCATCTGGCGGCCCGAGCGGATAGAGCCGTGGCATGCCATGCGCGACAGTACCGCATCAAGGCGCGATTGCAGGCGCTGGCTGTCGCCAAGATCGTGCAGTTCGTCCAAAATATCGTGGATAAGGGCTGCGGCATTCACCGCCCCCAAGACCGCCGGGGTTTCGCGGATGGCAACCGAGGTACCGCCGAAAGGTTCAACCGTAAGGCCAAGTGTGTGCAAGGTTTCGGCGTGATCCAGCAGCAGTTGGGCGTCGGTTTCAGACAGCTCTACAATCTCGGGGATCAACAGCGCCTGGGCCGCGATGCCGCTGGCGGCGCGCTGCGCTTTCAGGCGTTCATAGACAAGGCGTTCATGGGCCGCGTGCTGATCGACGATGACCATGCCGGTGGCGGTCTGGGCGATGATGTAGTTTTCATGCAACTGCGCGCGCGCCGCGCCAAGGGGATGGTCGATATCATCAAGCGGGGCGGCGGGGGCGGGTTCAAAGCGGGCAGTCGCCTCGGCGAACCCATCGGCCAGCGGCGCTTGCATCTGGTGGGCGGCGCGCATGACACCGGCAGAGGGGCGGTCCATCTGATAGATGCGCGGGCCGCTTGCAGCTTCGGGGCGCATGGCCCCAAGCGTGGCGCCTGCAACGGTGGAAGAGGCGCGGTGGCCCGCCTCGGCCAAAGCATGGCGCAGCGCCGATACGATAAGGCCGCGCGCAATACCCGGTTCGCGAAAGCGCACTTCGGATTTGGCGGGGTGGACGTTCACATCGACCCGTTCAGGATCGACGATCAGGTTCAAGACCGCCGCCGGATGCCGGTCGCGCGACAGCACATCCATATAGGCCGCGCGCAGGGCCCCGATCAGCAATTTGTCACGCACCGGGCGACCGTTGACGAACATGAACTGTTCAACCGCCGCCCCGCGCGAATAGGTCGGCAAGGCCGCATAGCCGGTCAGGCGGATGCCTTCGCGTTCGGCATCAATGGGCAAGGCGTTATCGGCAAAACCATTTCCGATCAGCCCCCGCAGCCGCAAGCTTAGCGCCTCGAACAGCGCACCTTGTTCGGCATCGGCGCGCAAGATCATGCGGCCCTCGCCGCCGCCGCTGGCATCGCGCAAGGTAAAGCCCACGAAGGGTTCGGCCATGGCCAAGCGGCGCACCACATCGGCAATCGCCTGCGCCTCGGCCCGGTCTGAGCGCAGGAATTTCAGCCTTGCGGGGGTGGCATAGAAAAGATCGCGCAGTTCAACCACGGTGCCACGGGTCAGGGCGGCGGGGCGCACCGGATCAATTCGCCCGCCCGCCACAGTAATCTGCGCCGCCTCGCCGCCTTTGGCGCGTGAGGTGATGGTCAATCGTCCCACTGCGCCCAAGGATGGCAAAGCCTCGCCGCGAAACCCGAAGGTGTGGATGTTCAACAGATCCGATCCGTCGATCTTGGAGGTCGCATGGCGGGCCATGGCCAGCGGCAAATCTTCAGGCGTCATCCCGCAGCCATCATCGACCACACGGATCAGCGTCTTGCCGCCATCGCCGTAGGTCACCTCAATGCGCCGCGCACCGGCGTCCAGCGCATTTTCCACCAGTTCCTTGACCGCCGAGGCGGGCCGTTCCACCACTTCACCCGCCGCAATCCGGTTGACGGCAGCTTCGTCAAGCTGGCGGATAACCGGGCGATCAGGCGCTATATTGGGGTGTGCGGCGTTCATACCCCCAGAATTAGCATGGGCGACGAGATTCGGCCATGGCCCCATAGGCCCAGATACAAAATCGGTAACAAAGAATGTCATGATTGCAATCGAGCCAGCCAAGCCTGGCCCAGAAACAGCGCGGGCGCAGCCGTTTCCAAGGCAGGTTGACGCAATTCTCTTGCTATTTTCGTTTCCAACACAATAACTCGGCCGATGAAACCCACGCTTCTGACAGCGCTGCGCGGCTACGACCGGCACCAGTTGACGGGCGATCTGATCGCTGGCGTGACTGTTGCAATGATCGCGTTACCGCTAAGTCTTGCGATTGCGATTGCCTCTGGTGCGGGGCCTGAAAAAGGGCTGATCACCGCGATCGTCGCGGGTTTCCTGATCTCTTTTCTTGGCGGAAGTCGGGTGCAGATCGGCGGGCCAACCGGGGCGTTCATTGTCGTGGTCTTTGGCATCATAGCCGAACATGGATATGATGGGCTTGTTCTGGCAACCTTCATGGCCGGGATTATCATGCTGGTCGCAGGCTATCTGCGCGCGGGCAATCTTGTCGCTTTTGTTCCCGCGCCGGTGATCAATGGGTTCACGATCGGCATTGGCATCATCATTGCCGCCAGCCAGCTGAAAGACCTGTTTGGCCTGTCCATTGACCACGTTCCTGCCGACTTCGTTGAAAAGATCACCGCACTTTGGGCCGAGCGTGAAACCCTAAGCATGGCCGCACTTGGGACTGGACTTGTGACGATGGGCTTGATCGTTGCGCTCAGACGTCTTGCGCCCAGATTTCCGGGGCTGATCGTGGCGGTTGGCCTGACCTCGGCCGCGGTTGCCTTGATGGCTTTGCCGGTTGATTCAATCTTTTCACGCTTCGGACCCCTGCCCCATACTTTGCCAATGCCTGCTATGCCGGCCATTTCCCTGGCGCGTGTGTCCGAGATGTTGCCATCCGCCTTCATCATCGCCTTTCTTGCGACGATTGAATCGCTTTTGTCCGCAATGGTCGCCGACAGGATGATCGGTGATCGCCACCATTCTAATACCGAGGTGTTGGCGCAGGGTTTTGCAAATATCGGATCGGCCGTGTTCGGCGGTCTGCCAGCAACCGGGGCCATCGCCCGCACGGCCACGAATATCCGTGCCGGCGGGAAAACACCGGTGGCGGGGATCGTGCATGCGCTGACCATCTTGGCGGTGATGATGGTGGCCG
>JBAUHP010000351.1:0-7072 GCA_049680345.1 Albidovulum sp.
GCCCAGAAGGTTATTGGTCGTCACCCCGTATTTGAGGCAATGCGCCCCACCGGAATTCATCGCGATATTGCCGCCAATGGCGCAAGCAAGCTGGCTTGACGGGTCGGGCGCATAAAAGAACCCCGCGCCTTCGACCGCACCAGTGACCGACAGATTGGTTCGCCCGGCCTCGACCCGGATGAAGCGGTCGGGATAATTGGTTTCCAGCACCCGGTTCATCCGCGCCAGGCCCAAGATCACCGCATCCTCGGTCGGCATCGCCCCCCCGGCAAGCGAGGTGCCCGAACCGCGCGCCACCACCGGCACGCCCCGGCCATGCAGGAATTTCAGCGCCGCCGATACCTCTTCGGTCGTGCGTGGCAAGATCGCGGCCAGCGGCATGCAGCGATAGGCCGAAAGCGCATCGCATTCATAAGCGCGGGTTTCCATCGGATCGCTGATCACCGCATCATCGGGCAATATGGCGCGCAGCCCCGATATGATCTGATCGCGGTCCGCAAGTACCAGCGCGCTTGGTATTGGCATATCCATGCGAAACCTCCATTGGTAAGAAATTATAACCACTTTTCGATGTTGGCAAGAACCATCTGGCAATGCAAGATGCCGCCATGACATTCCCACCCGATTTTCTGGGCCTCGGCCTTACCGATGCGCTTGCCCTTTCCTTCTTGCTGCTGGGATGGCTTGGGCTTGGCTATCTTATTGAAAACCCACCGAAGACCCAGCCATCGGTCAGCCATCTGATGATGCGCTATCGGCGCGAATGGATGGTGGAATTCGTCACCCGCGATCCGCGGATATTTGACGCCTCGATCATCGACAGCCTGCGCCAGGGAACCAGCTTTTTCGCCTCGGCTTGCATGATCGCCATCGGCGGCGGCGTGGCCTTGATGGGCAAGACCGGTCAGTTCGAGGGGCTTGCCGGCGATCTGGCAAGTTTCAATGGCCCCACGCAGGTCTTGCAGGCGAAAATTCTGGTCATCATCTTGTTCTTGACCAATGCGGTGCTGAAATTTGTCTGGTCACACCGCTTGTTCGGCTATTGTGCCATCTTGATGGCCGCCGTCCCCAATAACCCCGACGACCCAAGCGCGCAGGCACGGGCTGCACAGGCGGCAGAGATCAATATTTTTGCCGCGCGCAGCTTCAACCGGGGCCTTCGGTCGGTTTACTTCGCACTTGGCGCGCTTGGCTGGCTGTTTGGCCCCGAAGCCCTTCTTGTCACGACATCGACAACGTTATTCGTGACATGGCGCCGCGAATTTGCATCAAACTCGCGTCAGGTACTTTTCGCGGGCCACAAGGACACAGACTGACAAGACCGCCCTAAACCCCAGCGCCCCCCCGGGGCCGCCTGCGCCCCTCCAGCGCCCAGGCCAGCAACATGAAGCCCGCAGCAAACCCAAGCATGATCCAATCGGGCAAAAGCGGCACCAATCGCAAATCAATGGTCCGGTAAGCGTCGCGTGGCGTGATCCCGACCCAGCCGCGCCCGGCCGCCGCACGGCCCACGCGCACCTCACGCAGATCGGGTAATCCGTCCTCCAGCCGCACAAAGCCACCATTCGTCGGGGTCACCGCCGGGGCCAGAAGCTCTTCTGTCGCAATCGCATCTTCAAATTCGCGCGGGGCTGCCGGACCAAGGGCAAAGACCCGTTCCAGATCACCGTCCTTCAATCGGTAAAGCCCCATCGCAGGCGCTTGCCACGGGGCTTGATAAAGGCCGGGTTTCACCTCGGTCAGGGGCAGCACGACATCGCTGCCATCAGGTGCGGTAATCACCACCTCGCGCGGACCCTCGCCCAATGTGCGGCGCGTCACGACCATCTCATTGCCCTTGGCGCTGGCACTTAGGGCTTCTTCTTCCAGATCAGGCTCTTTCATCATCCAATGCGCCAGACGGCGCAGCAATTCTTGCTGCGGGCCGCCGCCTTCAAAGCCGCGCCCCCAAAGCCAAGCCTGATCCGAGGTCAAAAGTGCAACCCGCCCCTCGCCTTCGCGGTTCAAGATCAAAAGCGGGCGTTTGTCTGGGCCTTCCATAACCACCTGGCCTTGCGGGCGATCAACCTCAACCATGCGCAGCCAACGGCCCCATGGGGGTGCGTCTTTGGCGGCTTGCGCGGTGGTCGCGCGGGCCAGATCTTCCAAACCTTCGGTCACCGGGTGGCGTTCGCCAACCGAGGAAATCTTGGGCACGAAGCCGCCATCAATCACCCGGGTTGACGGACGCCCCGGAAGAATATCGGCAAGCCCCGAAAAATAGAGGCTTTGCGCCGATGCATAATCAGGCCCTGCGGCAACCAAAACCGCCCCGCCGCCAATCACATAATCGCGCACATTATTAAGATATTCGCCGGGCAAGATACCGCGCTGCGGATAGCGATCAAAGATGATCAGATCGAACTCGGTAATCTTTTCGACGAAAAGCTCGCGCGTTGGAAAGGCGATCAACGACAGCTCATTCACCGGAACGCCGTCTTCCTTGTCAGGCGGGCGCAAAATGGTGAAATGCACCAGATCGACCGAGCTGTCGGATTTCAAAAGATTGCGCCAGGTGCGTTCGCCTGCATAAGGTTCGCCCGAGATCAGCAAAACCCGCAAACGGTCACGCACCCCGTTTATCTGCACAACCGCAACATTGTTGCGGTCCGTCAACTCGGCCGCATCGGCTTCCAGGGTGAACTGCACAACGTTCTGGCCGGCATGATCAAGCTTCAGCGGCAATTCCATGTCCTGACCGACCGGAATGCTGTAGGTCTGCGCCGCCCCGCCATCAATGGCGATGGTCAGCTTCACTTCGCCACCAACCTTGGCCGCCGGTACCGCACCTTGTTCGTCGATCCGAAGCCCGATTGTGGTTTCTTCGCCGATGATCCCGAAACTTGGCGCTTTGGTAATATGCAAGCGACGATCCCAATCGGCGCGGTAGCCGGTCAAAAGCACATTGAGCGGCGCGGGCAGATCAAGGGCCACGCCTGCGTCATGCACCTGCCCGTCACTGATGACAATCGCGCCTGCCACCCGGTTGTTCGGCTCTGCCGCCAGCGCCTTGGCCAAAGCCTCCATCACCAAAGTGCCGCTGTCTTCGGCCCCGTCCCCCACAACGATCTTGCGCAGTTCGGTATTGGGACGAACGCCCACCTCTGCCTCTATCCGCGCGACGGCGGCGGCAGTGCGCTCTGGCCGATCGCCGATCCTTTGGCTGGCACTCTCATCGATGACCAAAAGCACAATATCCGACAAAGCCGCGCGTTCATCCGACCGCAGCGCGGGGCCGGACACCGCCAGCAAAAGCAGCACTGCCGCAGCCGCGCGCGCCCAACTGCCTTTCAGGCGAAGGTAGCCGGAAAGGACCACAAACCCCAGCGCCAGTGCTGCCAGAACCGCAACAAAAGCCCAAGGCACCAATGGCGCAAAAACCAGCTGCCCCGTCAGTGGAAGGTTCATTGCCCCAACCTTTCAAGCAGTGCGGGCACATGAACCTGATCGGATTTGTAGTTGCCGGTCAGCACATACATGATCAGGTTGACACCAAAGCGATAGGCCAATTCGCGCTGACGCTCGCCGCCCATGCCGCGTCCGACCGGGAACATCGGATTGCCGCTTTGATCAATGGCCCAGGCCGCAGCCCAATCATTGCCACCAAAAACCACCGGCGTCACGCCATCATTAAGGTTACGAAACGGCATGCCTTCGGCCAGTTCCGCACCCGGCGGGGCCGCCTCGACCCAGATCATCTGGCCCGCGTAACGGCCCGGAAAGTCTTGCAAAAGATAAAAGCTGCGGGTCAAGACATGGTCGGCAGGGACCAGCTCCAACGGCGGGATGTCCAAGGCGGCGGCCAATTGCTGCAAGCGCTGGCCTTCGGGCGTTATCTGCGTGCCACCCGAAAGATCCGCATCGCGGGTATCAAACAAGATCATCCCACCGGTCTGCAAAAACCGGTTCAGCTTGACATAGGCGGCAGGCGAGGGTGTTGGTTGATCGGCCGTCACCGGCCAGTACAGAAAGGCAAACACCGACAGTTCGTCGGTTTCAAGGTTAACCCCCACCGGATCGCTGGGTTCAACAGAGGTACGGGCGAACATGACCTGCGAAAGCCCCGCAAGGCCCGCCGCCGCCACCTCATCTGTGCGCGCATCGCCAGTCAAGATATGTGCAAGCACCATGCCGCCCGCCGCATCAATCAGCCTTTGATCATCCTCAGGCCCCTGCGCATGCCCCGGTGACGGGGCCATGGGCAAGGCGCAAGCCAAAAGCAAAACCATCGCCGCGCGCGACATCTGCCCAGACGCACGCCGCCCCGCAAGACGCCCAGACACCAGCAGCGTCGCGAATATATCCATCAAGCAAAGCCCAAGTGCTGACGCCAACAGCCAGCCCTTCAACGGCAACTCGGGCAGCTGATCAAGCCCCTCGACCGCCACCCCCGACGGCCAGGGCGCCGCATCCAGGCTTCGTTTTGCCCCGATCACACTTAAGGCCAGCCGCTGATCGCCCGAGGCATAAAGCCCCGGCGGCATATCGGCGGCGACTTTGCCCCCGCCAAGCCGTTCGCCCGCGACACCTGCCAAGGCATCGGCAGGCGTCAGGGCACCGTAGGCATCCATCACCTGTTCGGCCACCCAGGTCGTGCCCAGCAGATCTTCGGGCTTGGCGCGGTTGGGATTGCTGGAAATCGCCATCCGGTCCAGCATTTCAACGAAAAGACCCGACAGCGGCAGGCCCGACCATTCCGCACTGGCGGTGACATGAAACAACACCACCTGCCCCTTGCCCAAACCGGCACGGGTCACCAAGGGCGTGCCGTCGGTCAGGGCGGCAATCGTATGATCGGCAAGCTGTGGTCCCGGCTCTGCCAGAACCTGCGCGTTGATTTTCACGTCCTCAGGGATCTGCAGCCCATGAAAGGGCGAGCCTTCGGGAAAGGGTGCGATTTCGCGCGCCTCGCCCCAACTCATCGTGCCACCGACACTTCGCCCACCGGGGCGCAGCCGCACCGGCAACAAGGGGTCAGCCACACCGTCAAACCCGATCGTCGCGGCCAGTCGCGGCCCGGCAAAACGCAACAAAAGCCCGCCATCATTGACCCATTCGGTCAGGGCTTTGGCCTCATCAGGCGAAAGCCGCCCGACATCGGCCAAGATCACCACCTGCGGGGCTGCGGGCAAAAGCTCGGTCAGATTGCCCTCGATCACATCCGTGCTTGGCCGAAGCGCCTCGCGCAGATAATGGCCCGGCGACAAAAGCTGAAGCCCTTCGCGCGCACCGCCCCCTTCAATCAACGCAACTTTGCGCCGCTTGAGCACATCGCCCGCCAAGGCGACCGCGCCTGCAGAGTTTTGATCCGCGATCATCAGCCGCGTCAGACGGTTGCGCAGCTCTGGCGGCAAATCAAAGGCCACTTCGCCCGTAGCCTCGCCCGGCGCCAAGGTCAGGGTTTCGCGGGCGATTTCGCGTTCCACCCCCGCCGGATCAAGGCCGATTGCCAAAACCGTCGGGTTCAGGGCGTCATCGTGATGGGGGCGCAAGACGGTGCTGACGACTTTGCCGTCTTTGATTTCCGCCGGACGCAGCCCCAGAAGATTGGACGCGCCTGCATAGACAGTGATCGGCCCATGCGTGCCAAGGGCTTGCAAAAGCGCCTCTCGCCCCGGGCGCGCCAAGCCATCGGTGACCCAAAGCGTCTCAAAATCCTCATCCGGCAGCGATGTTGCCAGATCGGCCATCATCTGCGCCTCAGGCTCCCAGGCGGCGGGTTCAAGTGCTGCAAGCCGGGCCGCAAGATCGGCACCATCGGTGAACTGCACCTCTGCTACACCCGTCGCCGTAAGGGTCACCAGGGCCACCCGGCGGCCATCGCGGCGGGCCTCTTGCAGCGCCAATGAAAGCCGGGCGCGTTTTTTCGCCCAATCGCCCGCATCGGCCCAGCTGGCATCGGCCAAGATCAACACAGGGCCCACGCCGGGTGCGCGGGCATCGGGGTTCAGCACCGGGCCGGCAAAGCCCAAAATCACCAAAGCCAAAGCCAAAATCCGCAACATCAGCAACCAAGGAGGTGTGCGCGCAGCGGCGGTTTCGGTATCGGCAAGCCCCAGCAACAAAACCACGCCGGGAAAGCGCCGCAAAACTGCCGCTGGCGGCACGACACGCAGCAATATCCATATCACCGGCAAGGCCAAAAGCGCCCACAAAAGCCAAGGTGTCGAAAAGCCCAATGCGGCGAATAACCCGGTCACGGTTGTTGTCCAATCGCGTGATAAAGCCACAAAAGCGGCGTGGCGGCGGGCATATTGGTGTGATGCACCGTCCAGTGCCAGCCGGTTTGCCGGGCCAGATCGGCCAGACGTTCTTGCCGCTTGGCCAGACGTGCTAGATAGCGGCCGCGCAATCCGCCCGCCTCGCGTGTCTCATGGCTCAGGCTGCCGCCCATGCTTTCAAAGATCGCGCGGCCAGCGAAGGAAAACGCCTCTTCGGTTGGATCAAGAACCTGCACCAAAACCCCGCTGACCCCCCGATCAGAGGCGGCCAGAACGCAGGCCTCAATCTGTCCGATATCACCAAAGAAATCCGACAAAAACACCGCCCGCGAACCCGAGAGCAAAGACCCCGGCGTTGGCAGACCGTATTCATCACCCGCAGCAGGCACATCCAAGGCCAGCGCAATCCGCGTCAACTGCGCTTGCCCGGCGCGCGGCGGCGTGATGCCATCGGCAAGCCCCACCCTTTCGCCCGCACGCTCCAGCAAGATCGCTGTTGCAAGGGCCAAAACCCGCGCCCGATGGGCCTTGGTCGGTACATCTTGCGATGACCCAAATGCCATCGACTGCGCGTTATCGGCCCAAAGATGCACCGATTGCGTTGCCTGCCATTCCTTTTCGCGCATGAAATGCTGGTCGGACCGGGCAGAGCGGCGCCAATCAATCAGCCGCGCCTCATCAAAGGCCATGGCCGGGCGGTATTGCCAGAATTCATCACCAACGCCCGCACGCCTGCGCCCATGTGCGCCGGGCTGCACGGCTGCGGCCAGTTGCCGGGCATCGGCAAGAAGTGCGGGAAAATGCGCCGCAAT
>JBAUHP010000352.1:0-5549 GCA_049680345.1 Albidovulum sp.
CATGCTGCGCCAGTATTCAAGGCAAGGCAGGAGGTCGGACCATGGCGGGCACAATTGGTAATCCTTTTTCTTGGGGCTTTAAGAATGTCGGGGCCGCCGGGCGAAACCTGAGCCATGCCGCCCAAAACACGGGCGGTGATGACGCCGAAGCAATGCCGGTCTTGCGCGACATCGGCTGGGCCGACATCAAAATTGCGCTGCGGTTGGGCGTCGCGGACTTCTTGGCCCTTCGCAGCGATGTGATTGCCGCCTGTCTGCTTTATCCGGTTATTGGCGCATGCCTGATCTGGCTGTCCTATCACCAGGGAATTTTGCCGCTGGCCTTCCCGCTGGTGTCCGGTTTCGCGCTGATCGGCCCGGTCGCAGCCATCGGTCTTTATGAGCTTAGCCGCAGACGCGAGGCGGGCGAACAGCCGAACTGGGCGCATACATTCTCGGTGCTGAAAGCACCGGGGTTCGGCGCGATCTTGTTGCTCAGCTTTGGGCTTGCGGCCTGGTTTGTGCTTTGGCTTTTGATGGCATGGGTGTTGTTCGGGCTGACGATGGGCAGCGGCGCAGATCTTGGCGCTGTAGAGTTCGTGCGGCTGGTTCTGACCACACCGGGCGGCTGGGCGATGACCTTGATCGGCATTCCCTTGGGGTTTTGTTTCGCGCTGGTGGCGCTGGCGGTCAGCGTGGTGTCCTTTCCGCTGCTGATCGACCGCAATATCGGACTGCCAAGGGCTGTGGTCACCTCCGTGCGGCTGACGCGGCAGAACTTCCGCACCGTGCTTGGCTGGGGCGCCGTGGTGACCGCAGGTCTGATCGTCGGGGCTGTGCCTTTGCTTTTGGGCTTGGCGGTCAGTCTGCCGATTTTGGGCCATGCGACATGGCATCTTTACCGGCGCGCAGTCGAATAACCCTAGGCCCAGTGCGGATCAGGCCACCCCTTCCAAGGTATTGATACCGAAAGCCAAAATGATTTGGTTGCGGTTCACGCGGCACGGCAATAGGATCGCCGTGCCCGCGTTTACACTGGAAAACCCAAATGACTTATTGCGTCGGACTTATGTTGAATGACGGATTGGTGCTGCTGTCCGATACCCGCACCAATGCCGGGCTCGACAATATTTCCACTTACCGCAAAATGTTCAAATTTGAGGTGCCGGGGGAAAGAGCGATTGTGATCATGACGGCAGGCAGCCTGTCTGTTTCGCAAACCACCATCGCCGAGGTCACCGAAGCCATCGCCGACCCGGGTGCAACGCCCGAAACCTCGATCTTGCTGGCGCCGACGATGCTGAAAGTGGCCGAGGTGATTGGCAATACAATGGCGCGGGTCAGGGCGGCGATTGACGGTAAGCTGGCAAGGCTGGGGCAGACCGCCTCCGCCTCGCTTATCGTGGCCGGTCAGCGCAAGGACGGCGAGATGCGCATGTTCTTGATCTACCCCGAAGGCAATTTCATTGAGGCCACGGATGACACGCCTTTCTTGCAGATCGGCGAACATAAATACGGCAAACCGATTCTTGACCGGATCGTACGCCCCGACACGTCACTGGCCGATGGGCAAAAGGCGGCACTCTTGTCGATGGACTCGACCCTGCGTTCCAATCTGACGGTTGGCATGCCGCTTGATCTGTGCCTCATCGAACGCGATGCGATGCGGGTGACGGGCGAACGCAGGATTGAAGCGGGCGATGCCGATTTTCATGAGATCAGCAGCGAGTGGTCAACGGCGCTGCGCGACGCCTTTTTCCAGATCAAACTGAAGTAACGCCCAAAGGTCTAAAGCTGCGCGTCGAACAACGCCGTTGCTGTGTCAAAGAAGCGTTTGCGCAAGGCCGCACCTTCCATCATGACCTCGTGTTCCGCGCCGGGCACCATATCAAGCTGACCAGCGGGCCAATGTGCCATACGTTTGCGGATCGGGCGGCTATCGACCACGCGTTCTTCGCAGCCAAGGGCAGTGACGCAAGGCAGGGCGGGCGACGGCATCTGCCCCAGCACATAACATTCCCGCAACGCCTCATTCAGCCAATGCAGCGACGGCCCGCCAAGCGACAGTTCGGGATGCACCGTTACCTGACGCTGCAAGAAGGCGTACATTTCGGGATCACGGGTCAGGACGTTATCGGCGAAGGGCGCTTCTAGCACGTAGTTGATCAGCGAAGTGCCGGGCGTAAGGTGGTGGCTTTGGTTGATCATGCGGCCAACACAGCTTAGGCCCCAAGCGGCGGGGCGCAGGACCGGATGGATGCGAATACCCCACATCGGTGCTGAAAAGGCCGCCGCCCGCACCGGAAGGTCGCGGTAAATCGCGCGCAAACCGATGGTGCCGCCCATCGAATGGGCGATCAGGAAGTAAGGCTCTGGCAGACCTTGTGCGCGGGCAAGATCAAGGGCGGCAAGAATATCCATTTGAAAATCAAGGAAGTTTTTCACATGCCCAATCGCCGAATTGGCCAGCGGACGGTCGGAAAGGCCTTGCCCACGCCAATCAAGCGTCAGCATCGCATAACCGCGCGCGGCAAGATCGGCCGCCGCAGGCCCGTATTTTTCAATATATTCGGTGCGGCCCGGAAACAGCAAAACCGTTCCCTTGGCACCCTCAGGCCAAAAGGCCGCGCGTATGCGTGTGCCGTCTGAAGACGTCAGCCAATGTGCCGATACGCCCGCCGGCGCTTCGGCAACATCTGCAAAGAACGGTGCTGCTTTTGCGGTCACGAAAGCGCCGTGCCCAACTGCATCGCTTGGCCCATATCGCCGTCAACACTCAGCTTGCCGGTCATGAAGGCCGCCGTCGGGTTCACACTGCCGTCCAAGATCCCCAAGAAGGTTTCCGCACTTGCGGTCAGCGTGACGTCAGCCTCCTCATCGCCCACCCGCGCCCCGGTGCTGTCCAACATAAGCGCGCCTTCGCCAGAAATCACCACTTTGGCACTGCCGGCAAAGCCGCTGGTCATTTTTTCATTCAGTGCCTTGACCGCATTTTCTACGACGCTGCTCATAGTTTTCTCCAATTGTGATCACCGGACCTCTCGCAATCCAGTGCGATTGAGTTACATTGAAACCGTTATGAACAGATTGACCCCATACCGCAATTGTATCGTCACGGCACTTTGCGGCCTGGCTGTGGCGATTGTGTTCGCTACGGCAAGCATTGCACAAGACCAGACTGGGCAAGACCAGACTGGGCAAGACCAGAGCTTGCAAGAACGTATGGACGGCTGGTTTGCCGAATTGGCGGATCCGGACAATCCCGATTGGCAAAGACCCTACCGCAGTATTGAGCTTGAATGGTCCAAATCCGGCTCTCCTGCCTTCGATCTGTTGCTCAAGCGTGGGCAAGACGCGATCACCGCGGGTGATCTGCCCGGCGCGATTGAACATCTGACAGCACTTACCGATCAGGCCCCCGATTTCGCCGAAGGCTGGAATGCGCGTGCGACCGCCTATTATCTGGCGGGCTATTACGGGCCGTCGATCCTTGATATTCAACGCGTCCTGGCGCTGAACCCGCGGCATTTTGGCGCCTTGGCCGGGCTTGGCCTGATCTTGCAAGAGACCGGCCCCAAGGAACAGGCAAAACGGGCGTTTGAGGCGTCATTGGCGATACATCCGCATCAAGAGGGCATAAGCCAGGCGCTTGAGGCGCTGGAACGTGAAACCTCGGGTACTGATCTTTAAGGAGCGGCCCGAATGTCTTCTGCCTCGCGGATCACGGCCGTTCTTGGGCCGACCAATACCGGTAAGACCCATTACGCAATCGAACGGATGCTGGCGCATCGCAGTGGTGTGATCGGCCTGCCGCTCAGGCTTTTGGCGCGCGAGGTTTATGACCGCATCGTCGCCTTGCGCGGGCCATCGGTCGTGGCGCTGATCACCGGCGAAGAACGCATTATTGGTGAGCGCGCCCAATATTGGGTCTGCACGGTCGAAGCGATGCCCACCGATATCGGCGCGGATTTTCTGGCGGTGGATGAGATTCAGCTTTGCGCCGATCCCGAACGCGGCCATGTCTTTACCGACCGGCTTTTGAATGCGCGGGGCCAGAACGAGACGCTGTTTTTAGGCTCCGACGCGATGCGCGGGGCGATAGCGGCACTTGTGCCGCGCGTGCAGTTCATGCGGCGTGAACGCTTTTCGACCCTGACCTATTCAGGTTCGAAAAAGATAAGCCGAATGCCCGCGCGCAGTGCGATTGTAAGCTTTTCGGTTGAAAATCTGTATGAAATCGCCGAACTCATCCGCCGCCAAAGGGGCGGCTGTGCGGTGGTGATGGGCGCGCTTTCCCCCCGTACCCGCAATGCCCAGGTAGAGCTTTACCAAAATGGCGATGTGGATTTTTTGGTGGCCACCGATGCGATCGGCATGGGGCTCAACCTTGATATCGGCCATGTCGGTTTTTCCGCCACCGCCAAATTCGATGGCAATCGGGTGCGCGCCCTTTTCCCGCATGAACTGGGCCAGATCGCGGGCCGTGCCGGGCGGCACCTGACCCCAGGCACCTTTGGCGTCACCGGCGATGCCACACCGCTTTCCGATGAGGTGGTGGAGGCGATTGAAAACCACCGCTTTGCCCCGATCGGGCGGCTTCACTGGCGCTCGGGCGAGATGGATTTTGGCACAGCCGACCGTTTGATTGCATCGTTAGAGGTGGCCCCGCAAAGCGAATGGCTGACCCGCGGGCGCGAGGCGGATGACGTCGCCGCCCTCAAAATCCTGACCGAAATGCCCGAGATCCGCGACCGAATCCTTGGCCCCCGCGATGTGAGACTTTTGTGGGATGTGTGCCGCATTCCGGACTTTCGCAGCATCTCTGGGCAAGAACATGCCACTTTGCTGGCCCGGATCTTCGGGTTTTTGCAAGGCACGGGGCAGGTTCCCGCCGACTGGCTTGCAACTCAGGTTGCCCGGATCGACCGAATAGAGGGTGAAATCGATGCTTTGTCCAAGAGATTGGCATTTATCCGCACATGGACCTATGTAGCGCAACGCAAAGGCTGGGTTGATGACGAAAGTCATTGGCGCGATGCCACACGCGCTGTAGAAGACCGCCTGTCAGATGCGCTTCATGCAAAGCTGACGCAAAGATTTGTGGACCGGCGTACAAGCATGCTTATGCGCCGGCTCAAGCAGAAGGAGAGCCTCTTGGCCGAGGTGAATGACAAAGGTGAAGTGGCTGTCGAGGGCGAATTCGTCGGGCGGCTTGAAGGTTTTCGGTTTCAGCAAGACGCCTCTGCTTCGGCAGATGAAGGGCGCACCTTGCGGCAAGCGGCCTATGAGGCGCTCAAGCCCGAATTCCATCTGCGCGCAGACCGCTTCTATAACGCCCCCGATACCGAGATGGATTTCACCGATCAAGGTGGCCTGATGTGGGGCAGCTATGCGGTGGGCAAGCTCACCAAGGGGCCAGAGGCGCTCAAACCCGTGGTCGAGGCCTTTGTCGATGAAGAGGCAGGCTTTGACGTGGGCGAAAAGGTCCGCCGCCGCTTGCAGCATTTCATTGATCGCAAGGTCGCGGCGGCGTTTGAACCGCTTTTGGCCATGGGCCGGGATGAAACCCT
>JBAUHP010000353.1:0-5945 GCA_049680345.1 Albidovulum sp.
TCGGCAATCCGGCGCAGGTTGCATTTGAAATGCCCGACATAGACCGGATCAAAGCGGATCAGCGTGGTGAACAAGCGCCAGTCGGCTTCGGTGATCTTGGGCCCGGTCAGATAGCGATGCTTGCCCAGTATGTCTTCGAGCCAGTCCAATGTCTCAAACAAGGGTACGACCGCCTCTTCATAGGCGGTTTGGGTGGTGGCAAAGCCCGCCTTGTAGACGCCGTTGTTGACGGTGTCATAGATGCGGGCGTTCAGCGCGTCGATCTGGGCGCGCAGGGCTTGCGGGTAATAATCACCCGGCGCCGCCCCGATGGCATCGAAGGCAGAATTCAGCATGCGGATAATCTCGGGCGATTCGTTGGACACGATGGTTGCGGTCTTCTTGTCCCAAAGTACCGGAACCGTCACGCGCCCCGAATAATCGGGCTTGGCCGCCGTGTAGACCTGATAAAGAAACCTGGCCCCGTTGATGCCGTCCGCGATGACCCCGTCACCGGGCGCGAAGGTCCAGCCGTTTTCGGCCATATGCCAGTGCACGACCGAAAGCGAGATCATATCCTCGAGCCCCTTCAAGGCACGAAAGATCAGCGTGCGGTGCGCCCAGGGGCAGGCATGGGAGACGTAAAGGTGGTAACGCCCCGCCTCGGCCTGAAATCCGGCGGTGCCGCTGGGCCCGGCGCTGCCATCTGGCGTGATCCAGTTGCGAAACTGCGGCGCTTTGCGCACGAAACGCCCGCCGGTTTCTTTGGTGTCATACCATTGATCGACCCAGTGCCCGTCTTGCAAAAGTCCCATGATCGCTCCTTCAGCATGATTTTTTCGGCCGCGCGGTTGATTTCAGGCCTTTTTGGTTTCAGGCCTTTTTGGTTTCAGGCCTTTTTGGTTCGGGCCGTCTTGGTGGCAGCCGGATGGATGACGGGTTCTGCCGCCTCCAGCGCATCAAGGCGTGCTTTGAGGGCCTCGTTTTCCTCGCGGGCTTTTTGGGCCATGGCCCGCACCGCGTCAAATTCATCGCGGGTGACAAAATCGCGGTCGGCAAGCCAGCGGTCCATCCAGCCTTTCATCGCCGTCTCGGCCTCGGTTCGCGCGCCTTGGGCGACCCCCATGGCATTGGTCATCAGCTTGGACATATCGTCTAGAAACTTGTTTTGGCCTTGCATCGCGGGGCCTCCTTTGGGCTAAGCGGCTTTGACCCTATATGCTTATGCGCGCGCAAAACCTCAAGGTCAGCTTCGCGGGTTGTTGACTTCGCCGCATGGGCGCGGTCAATCAGGC
This sequence comes from Albidovulum sp., assembly GCA_049680345.1. Classification (GTDB taxonomy): domain Bacteria; phylum Pseudomonadota; class Alphaproteobacteria; order Rhodobacterales; family Rhodobacteraceae; genus TMP-24. The sequence continues at coordinate 1,275 of JBAUHP010000353.1, forward strand.
GCGATAGAATGGAGACGCAATGCAGGCCATCATCCAATTCCCCGAAATCTCCAATGAGATCTTCGCAATCAACCTCTTTGGCCGCGAATTTGCGCTGCGCTGGTATGCGCTGGCCTATCTGGCCGGGCTGATTGCGGGGTGGCGGATCATTGTCGGGCTGATGCGGCGGCCGGGGCTTTGGCCCGATGACCGTGCCCCGATGGAGCCTGCGCGGGTTGAGGATTTGCTGACGGCGATCATCTTGGGGGTGATCGTGGGGGGGCGTCTGGGCTTTGTGCTGTTCTACCAGCCGGCGTTTTACATGGCCAATCCCGTTGCGATCCTGAAGATCTGGGAAGGCGGCATGTCCTTTCACGGCGGGTTCTTGGGGGTTGTGGTGGCGGGGCTGTGGTTTTGCCGCCAGCGCCAGATCCCGGCCCTGCAACTGGCCGATGCGCTGGCCTTGGTGGCCCCGATCGGGCTTTTCTTCGGGCGGGTTGCGAATTTCATCAACGCCGAACTGTGGGGCCGACCGTCTGAGGTGCCATGGGCAGTAGTCTTTCCCGGGCAAGCGGCGCAAGACTGCCCTGATGCCTTGCCGGGCGCTTGCGCACGCCACCCAAGCCAGCTTTATGAAGCCGGATTGGAGGGGTTGCTGCTGGGGTTGATATTACTGCTATTGGTGCGCGGCGGTGCCCTGAAGCAACCGGGGCGGATTACCGGCGTTTTCCTTATGGGTTACGGGCTGGCCCGGTTTGTGGTTGAATTCGTGCGTCAGGCGGATGGGCAATTCATCACCCCCGATAACCCCATGGGCCATGTGCTTGGCGCGGCAGGCCTTGGCCTGTCGATGGGGCAGCTTTTGAGCCTGCCGATGATCGGCGCGGGGTTATGGCTGTTGCGGCGGGCGAAGGCCGCATGAACGCGCTGGCCGAAATTCTGGCCGCGCGGATCAAGGCCGATGGCCCGATGACCTTGGCCGATTACATGGGGGCGTGCCTTTTGCACCCCGATCACGGCTATTACGCCACGCGCGACCCTTTCGGGCAGGCGGGCGATTTCACCACGGCCCCCGAAATCAGCCAGATGTTTGGCGAATTACTGGGGCTCTGTCTGGCGCAAACCTGGATGGATCAAGGCAGGCCGCCGCGGATCGTTCTGGCCGAAATCGGCCCCGGTCGCGGCACGCTGATGGCCGATATGTTGCGCGCCATCGGCAAAGTGCCGGGGCTGAGGGATGCCGCGTGCATACATCTGATCGAGGCCTCAGATACCTTGCGCCAGATACAGGCGCGAACGCTGCAAGGTCAGGGCGCTATCTGGCACAGTGATATCGCGACCCTGCCCGAAGCGCCGCTTTATCTGGTCGCGAATGAGTTTTTCGACGCCCTGCCCATTCGCCAGTTTCAACGCGCCGATGCGGGGTGGAGCGAACGACAGGTTGGCTTGCGCGCTGATGTGCTTGGCTTTGGCCTGACCCCGCCTGCACCATACCCGCCCCTTACCGCCCGACTGGCAGACACCACCCCCGGCGATATCGTCGAGCTGTGCCCTGCCCTGCCCGCCATTGCCCAAAACATCGGCATGAGAATCGCCAGACACGGCGGGGCCGCGTTGATTGTGGATTACGGGGACTGGCATTCGCTGGGCGATACCTATCAAGCCGTGCAAGCGCACCAGCCGGTTGACCCATTCGCCGCGCCCGGTGCCGCCGATCAAACCGCCCATGTCGATTTCGAGGCCCTTGCGCTTGCTTTAACCACCACTGGTGCCAAAGCCACCTCCATGACCCCACAAGGCGTGTTTTTGCAGCGGCTGGGCATTGCCGCGCGCACCCAAACCTTGGCGCAAAAGCTAAGCGGGGAAGCCCTTGCCAGCCATGAGGCCGCGTATCGGCGCTTGACCGACCCGTCAGAAATGGGACAGTTGTTCAAAGTGATCGCCTGTCACCCGGCGCATCTGCCGCCGCCACCCGGACTGGACCCGTGCTGAATGCTGACCGCCCTTGAACTTTTAACCCATGATACGCTTGCCCCGTTCAAGCATGGGTTCTTCACGCGCAAGGGCGGTGCGTCTTCGGGGATATTTCAGGGGCTGAACTGCGGGCAAGGCTCTTCCGATCAATCCGAAGTGGTGGGCATCAACCGTGAACGTGTGGCGATGCATATGGGCGTCAGCCCTGACGCGCTTATCGGTGTGCATCAGGTTCATTCGCCCGATGTGGTTACGGTCACGGCCCCCCTTGCCGGCACGCTGCGCGCCGATGCATTGGTTACCGCAACGCCCGGTCTGGCGATCAGCGTCTTGACCGCCGATTGCCAGCCGGTGCTGTTTGCCGATGCCCAGGCAAAGGTCGTGGGCGCGGCCCATGCCGGGTGGCGCGGCGCACTTTTGGGGGTGCTGGAGGCGACGGTTGATGCGATGGAGGCCCTGGGGGCCAGGCGCGAACATATCCACGCGGTCATCGGCCCGGCGATCAGCCAGCGCAACTATGAGGTCGGACCAGAATTTCTGGAAAACTTTCTGGCCGAAGATGCAAGCTACGACCGCTTCTTTGCCAATGGCCGCGATAACCGGCTGCATTTCGATCTGATCGGTTTTGGGCTTGCCCGTTTACACGCCGCAGGTGTCGGCCAGGCGATCTGGACCGGGCATTGCACCTATGCGGACCCCGACCGCTTTTATTCCTATCGCCGCTCGCATCATCAAAATGAGGCCGATTATGGCCGATTGATCTCGGCCATACGGATCTGAGCGGCATCTTTTGGGGCCTGCCCGGCCAATTTGTGCCGCATAATCGCCCCAGTCCCGCGCGGCGCGTTTGATTTTACAGCCGAATGCGCAAATTGCAGGCACGAACCGGTGGCCGGCGCTGCCCCTATATGGTCACATAATCTCTTACCCAGCGCCCACCGGCCGCCCCAAAGAGCCGCCATAAAGCTGTCATAGCCGACGTTGCCCCAAGCAATTTTGTGCCGGGCAATTTTACGATAGCGTTTTGTTTAAGGATTGAAGCATGGATCAAGCCCCAACGATAAAAACCGCCCGCCGCTGGATGAGCTGGTTCTTGATCGAAAGCAACCAGCTTACGCATGGTTTGCCATGGCAGCGCGGCAATCGCCTTTTGATTTCGCGCAACGGTGCCAACACGACTGCGGCACGGGCCTAGAAGATTAGCCACGACGCGCGGCTCTACCCTTGGGCGAATCAATTTGGAAAGAGATTTCCTCAAATTGTCACCCCACAAGGGACAAACACGGCCGCCTACAACGATTGGGTATCCGAATGTGGTTAAGCGGCAATAATTTTGACTAACGCTGCGTTAAGTGGCAGTATGAGTTATTAATTTTTCGTCGCGAATTTTCCGGGTGGGGGCACCCGCCAAGTTTTTTTTAGGACGATAGGTATTAAAATGTTTAATTCTGCCCCTCGGGCCGCAGATTCTGTGGCTGTCCCCGCTATATCAAATGTCAAGACAATCGGTGGCCGCACGCTTGTTGCCCGCCCGGTCTATTCGCCGCCAAAACCGCGCGCCCAACGTGTTTCGATGCTGACGCGCCGCTATGAAACCAGCTGGCTGACCGCAGAGGGTGATGTTGATTTTGCCACCCGCACCGCCCCGGCAATCCCTGAATTTGAAGAGGCTTATAGTGCGGTCGCCCGTGGCACTTTGATCGAAACCACAAATGGTCTGGTCGCGGTGGAAGATCTTGAGCCCGGCATGGTGGCGCTGACCGCCGAAGGCCGCAAGGAAAAGATCACCTGGATCGGGTCGATGACGCTGTTCCCGCCCAATGCCATTGCCGGTCTTGCCCCCACAACCATGACACGGATCACCGCAGATGCCTTTGGTCAGGGCCGCCCGATGCCCGACCTTATGCTGGGCCAGCAAGCGCGGATCTTGCTTAAAGGTGGCCGCAGCATGGCTGCGGGCCATGACGCGGCCTATGCACCCGCCCATGATATGATCGACGGCGAGATGATTGTTGAAGTAACACCGGTCGCACCGGTCGCGATGTATAATCTGGTGCTGGAGCGTCACGGATCCTTGCGCTGTGCGGGGATTGAGGTTGAAAGCTTCCACCCCGGCAAGAATGCAGCCCAGCGCCTTGATACGCAATTGGCCGAATTGTTCATAGCCATGTTCCCGCAGATGTCATGCTTCGCCGATTTCGGCCCGCTGGCCCATCCGCGCCTGTCTTCGGATGATATGGAAGTTATGATTGCCGCCTGATCGGGGCCTGATCGGGGCCACAAACAAACGAAGCGCGGTCAGCCCAAACGGGCGATCCGCGCTTCGAGCACGTCAAATGGCACGCCGGGTTCATCTTTGGCGCAGCGGATCACCAAAGAGGTCTTGACCGAGGCCACATTTGGCGCCGATGTCAGATGTTCGGTCAAAAAGGTCTGGAACGACGAGAGATCCGGCGCCACGCATTTCAAGATAAAGTCGATCTCGCCGTTCAGCATATGGCATTCGCGCACCAAGGACCATTCGCGGCACCGGTTTTCAAATGCCGACAGATCCACTTCCGCTTGCGAATTCAGCCCGACCATGGCGAAGACATGCACTTCAAACCCCAGCTCGCGCGGATTGACGTCGGCATGATAGCCACGGATGTAGCCCGCCTCTTCCAATGTGCGCACCCGGCGCAGACACGGCGGGGCCGAAATTCCGACACGGCTGGCAAG
>JBAUHP010000354.1:0-2088 GCA_049680345.1 Albidovulum sp.
CAAGGGTCAAGGGGGCGGGGCCGCGCGGCAGATCATCGGTGGTCAAAGGGTCGCTGGGGCGCGCAAGTCGGTTGCGCACCACCCAAAACAGGCGCTTTTCGGCGCGGGTGATGGCCACATAGGCCAGTCGCTTCCACAAGGCGATGCCCGCCTCATCACGGTTCATCCGTGCGGCCACGAAAAGATCGGGCGCGAAGACCTGTACCGCTTCCCACTGGCTGCCTTGCGCCTTGTGGATGGTAACGGCGGCACCGTGCAAGAAAGCGGCCCCCATACGTGCGGCATAAGGGATGAAGGGTTCTTCTTGATCGGGCAATTCGATCTTGATGATCGAGGCCGCAGAGACCTGCGGATCTTCCGCGCCAATGACGTGAATGCGCGAAAATCCGGGCTTCTTGCCCGAGCCAAGATAAATCACCTGCGCGCCTTTGATCAGCCCGCGCGCCTCAAGATCAATGCGTTTCTTGCGGTGTTTCAGCGGCAGTTCGATCCCGTCGCAGATCAAGGGCTCGCCGGGCAAAAGCGCGTCTGCCGGTGCGCCGTAGGCCGCGCGAAACGCCTGGATCAGGCGAATGCGGGTCTGGTTGCGCCACACCAGCGCGGGCGAGCGCGCCATCAGCCCCGCATCAACACGTTCGGCCCAGACCACCCGGTCATCACGGCGCGCCGCATCGGCGACCATCGCCTCGAACGTGGCGAAATCCAGACTGTCGTCGCCCAAAGCATGGGCCAGATCCAGGATCGGGTTGTCTTGCGCCTGACGGTGAATGCGGCTTAGCGTGATCTTGCGCGCCTCGGGCAGTTGATCAAAGACCATTTCGCCTGACTGGCCAACCGGGGCAAGCTGGGCAGGGTCGCCAAACAACACCAGCGATGGGAAAATCTCTTTAAGATCATCAAGCTGGCGCGCATCCAGCATCGAGGATTCGTCAACAAACCCAATATCAAGCGGGTCTTCGCGGCGCTTCCAGCCCAAGATGAAATCAGAGCCGCGCAGGCCCGCCGCCGCAAGCGCACCGGGGATGGATTTGGCGCTGTCGTAAAAGGCCTTGGCCCGGTCCAACGCCAGATCGCTCAGCCCCTCAACCACCGGTCTGTCGCCAGTGCCTGCCAGCCATTCGGCGATGCGTTCATATTCGGGGTCATAGACCGGGGTATAAAGAATGCGGTGAATGGTGGTTGCAGGCACCCCGTGGTTGCGCAACACGCTGGCGGCCTTGTTGGTCGGCGCCAGAATGGCCAGCGTGCGGCGATCCTTGCGCTTTTTGCCCTCGTAATCGCCCGAAACCAGCTCCACCCCCGCCTCTGACAAGGCTTTGGTCAGCCCGGCAAGCAACATGGTCTTGCCCGAACCGGCCTTGCCAACCAGCGCGAGTACCGATGATTTGCCCGAAGCATCGGGGGTCAGCATGCCGTTTTCCAAATCAACGCCGGCACTGCGCAGCATATTCGCTACGCGGTCCCAGGCCTCTGCCTGATCTTCGGAAAACTCTATGGCGGCGGGCGCATTGGCAGGTAAAGACATGCGCGGACCCTAGCGCCCGCAAGACGCCTGTGCCAGAGGCGAAAGCGTTAAGTCCTTGCCCTGATGCGCCTAAACGGCCGCAACTTCGCGTTCTTCGGGGCCAAATGCACGGTCAAACCAAAGCGATGAGACCTCGGGCGAAACCCCGGCCTTGGCCGCCATCTTGCGGCGCACCTCTTCGGAAAACTCCCATACCCCAAGGCTTATCGCATCGGCCCCCTTGCCGGCCGAACCCAATACCGCAGGCTGCCAGCCCAACAGCCGGTAGATGCGCACCATGCGCGCGTCAAACACACCCACAGCACGCGCGAGGCCAAAGCCCACGCCAAGCTGCGCGCCCCCCAACAGCAAGGCCGCAGATGCGTTGCTGTCGGCGTCCTCCGACAGACAAAACCGGGTGCATTCCCACATCTTCGGATGCGACACCGCCCGCCCGCCGCTTAGATGGCGAAAATGGTCATTGATCATCGTGCGCCCGACCGTCGGCAAAAACCGCATGGATCCGCCGTGGCGGCCATTTGGCATTTGCCAGATGACATAGATCGGGTTGAGCAGGTCGTATT
>JBAUHP010000355.1:0-5137 GCA_049680345.1 Albidovulum sp.
GACTTGGACATCTTCTTACCCTCGACCTGAAGCATCTCATTATGCATCCAGACATTGGCAAAGCCGTGACCGGCGCAGGCACTTTGGGCGATCTCATTCTCATGATGCGGGAATTGCAGATCTATCCCGCCGCCGTGAATGTCGAATGCCTCGCCCAGCAATTCATGCGCCATGGCCGAGCATTCGATATGCCAGCCGGGGCGGCCCCGGCCCCAGGGCGAAGGCCAGCCGGGTTGATCATCGCTTGATGGCTTCCACAACACGAAATCCATCGGATCTTCCTTGAAAGGCGCCACTTCCACCCGTGCGCCTGCAATCATGTCATCGACCGCGCGGCCCGAAAGCTTGCCGTAATCGTCATAAGACCGCACCCGAAACAGCACATGGCCCTCTTTGGCATAGGCATGGCCCTTGGCGATAAGATCGTCGGTCATCGCCACCATCTGGGCGATATATTCGGTCGCGCGCGGCTCATGCGTGGGGGGTAAATTGCCAAGGGCCGACATATCTTCGTGATACCAGCCGATTGTCTCGTCCGTGATCTCACGGATGGACCGGCCCGTTTCGGCGGCCTTGGCGTTTATCTTGTCGTCCACATCGGTGAAATTGCGCACGTAAGTGACATGATCTTGCCCGTAGACATGGCGCAAAAGCCGAAAGAGCGTATCGAACACAATCACGGGACGCGCATTGCCGATATGGGCGCGGTCATAGACCGTCGGGCCGCAGACATACATCCGCACGTTGTCACGATCGAGAGGCTCAAACACCTCTTTCTTGCGGGTCTTGGTATTATACAGCCTGATCTTGGTCATGGTCTTCCTCGCGCGCGCATCCCGGCGGCGGGTTTACCTTGTTCGCAGTGACTTGAAAACAGAGGAACGGCCCGCCTGACAATGTCAGATGGTAATGCAGCAAATGCAAATGATTGCGGTCGTTCTCATTGGGTGAACCTAGCGCATCATGCACGCTCTGCCAAGCCACTTGCGAAGGCCCTGGTCGTGGGGCACCAAAGCCGCCCCCAATTGGCCCGGCCCGACATCTGCTGCCGGGCCGGAAAACGGCGCTTGCCTAGTTGGTATTGGGCAAGGCGATAAGGGTATTGTCCATCATCATCGGCACCAAGATCACACCATCCCCGGCGGCAATATCGGCAGAGCCGAGGCCGGGGGCCGCGATCTCGCGCAGATCACCTTGCGCAAGCCGTGCGATCCGGCCCGCCATGAAATCGGAAAAAATCAGACCGCCCTGCGCATCCGCGATCAGCCCATCAAGATTGCCAAGCCCACCGCCGCCGGGCACCGGTGTTACCTCTTGGCTTGCCGGGTCAACGCGGAACAATCCACCGGCATGATCGGTCCTGAAATCTGCATGCAGACCTTCGCCCCATGTCGCCACAAAAAGCACACCTTGCGCCACGGCGATCCCATTGGGCAGGCCAAGCCCGCTGACATATGGCACGGCCCCCTGTGCATCGGCCCGCCAGATCACCCCGGTCATCATGTCAGAGACATAGACACCCTCGCCATCAGCATCAGCCGCGACATCGTTCAAGAAAACCGCGCCCGGCAATTCGACACTTGGCAAAAGCGCGCCGCTATCGGGATCAATCCGCCGCAAACGGGTGATATCGGCAACCCAAAGCGCGCCGCCCGCCAAGGCCATGCCCTTGGGCGCATCAAACCCCTTGGACCATTGCGGCGCAATCACCCGGCCATCTGCACCAAGCAAGCTGATCCAGCCCGCGCCGTCCGCCGCTTCCGGCGCCCCGGCGATGTTGGAGACATAGATATGCCCCCGCGCCGCATCCCAGAGCGCCGATTCAGGCTGCGCAAACCCATCGGCGCGCCATGCCTCTTCCCCGGCCTGCGCCGGCAAACCAAAGCCAAATGTCGAACAGATCAATACTGCCGCTGTATATTTCATAAGAGAACCTTTGTTGATGAAGTCTGGCGGGCATCACCTTATGAAACTACCTTTGCAATACATCCCCAGCAGGGTATCATATTACAATACCCTCCATGCAGCATTCGGATCATCCCATGCACGCCGCGATCTTTGCCACCCTCAAACGCAGCCTGAAGCAGCGCGGGCTGACCTATGCGGCACTGGCGGTGCGCATGGAACTATCGGAAGCGACGATCAAACGGATCTTTGCGGAAGAGAATTGCAAGCTTGACCGGATGGCCGCGATTTGTGCCGCCGCCGAGATCGATTTTGCCTCGGTCGTCAATGCCGCCAGTCGCCCGCCCCCGGCCCCCGGCCAGCTTTCCATTGAGACCGAAGCCGCCCTTGCGCGTGATATGTCATTGGCGATGGTTTTGTTCTTCCTCACGGAAGGTTTCTCGGCCAAGGCAATTTGCGAAACCGCTCGGATAACCGAGGCCAGCTGTTTCTTGTACCTGCGCGATCTTGAAAGGCTTGGTCTGGTCCGGATTGGCCATGGTATGGAGGTGGCGCTTCTTACGCCTGCCCCGCTTCAATACCGGCGCGACGGGCCGATGGCGCCGATCATCCGGCAGGTCAATCAAAAATTTGTCGGCCATGTCCTCAGGACGCTTGAGGATGGATCACTGTTCGAAAGCCTCTCGCGGCGCATGCGCCCCGAGACCTATGCAATGCTGCGGCGCGAAACCGAAGAGCTTGCCCGCCGCGCCCGCGATCTTGCCCATCACGATCAGATGACAACCCCGGCTGCCGAGCTGATCGGTTGCAAATGGACGGCGATGATCGCCGAAGATCCTTTCCGCCAGATCTTCACCGTAGCGCCCCATCCGCGCGCACCGCGCGAGGTCGCGCGCAAGCCGCAAAATGCCTAGTGCCGCCCCAAGCCCGGTTCAGAAAAACCCGCGCGGGATCAGGCGGTGGGTATAGGCGTCACGCTCCAGGCCTTCGCGAAAATCGGGATGGGCAAGGCCGATCAGCGCCTGCGCCCGCTCGGCGATACATTTGCCCTTAAGGTTCACCATTCCGTATTCTGTGACCACATACATCATGTCGCTGCGCGTCGTGGTGACGATATTGCCGGGCGTCAGGCTTAGGGCAATGCGGCTGCGCCGCTCGCCGTTTTTCGCGTAGGTCGAAGCAAGACAGATAAACGCCTTCCCGCCCTTCGAGGCATAGGCCCCGCGCACGAATTGCGCCTGACCGCCGGTGCCGCTGATATGACGGTGGCCATCCGATTCTGACGCCGCTTGCCCTTGCAGGTCAATCTGGGTGGTATTGTTGATCGCCACCACATTGTTGTTTTGCATCACATAATGCGGCAGGTTGGTCTGATCGACCGGCCAGCACTGAAAATCGGGATTGTTGTTGATCGCATCATAGGTCGCTTGTGACCCCAGCGCGAAACTATAACTGACCTTGCCCGGGTCACGCTGTTTGTGCCGCCCGGTTACCAGCCCCGCCAGATAAAGATTGACAAGGCCTTCGGTCAGCATCTCGGTATAAACCCCCAGATCACGCACACCGCTATCGGCCAAAAGGCTGCACACCGCATTGGGCATGCCGCCGATACCGATCTGCAGACAAGACCCATCGGCGATTTCATTCATGATCTGGCGCGCCACCGCACGGTCAACATCGCTGGGTGCGGCACTTGGCAGTTCGGCCAGCGGCACCGCATCGCCATCAATGATGTAATCGACCTCACTGACATGAACGGCATTTTCGGGGCCGTGCGCATAGGGTACGGCACTGCATTCCTCTACGATGACCATCTTCGCACGCTCGATAATCGCGCGGTGCCAAAGGTTTGACGGGCCGAAGTTGAAAATTCCATCCTTGTCCATCGGTGTGACCTTGACGATCAAAATATCAACCGGGTCAATGAAGCGGCGATAGTAATCAGGAATTTCGCCAAGGTTTACCGGAAGGTAATTGGCCAGCCCGGCATCGTGTTTCTTGCGGTCGTAGCCGGAAAAATGCGTACTGATCCAATGGAAATGCGCGCCCTTCGGGTCACATTCAACCACCGCCCGCGGGCGGGTTGTCAGGCAAGAGCGTATCTTGACACCGCGTAGCGCGTCTTTTCGCGCGCTAAGCGCCTGGTCAAAGACATCAGGCTGCGCCAGCCCCGCGCCATAGTCGATCCACATACCTGATTGCACAAAGGCTGCCGCCTCATCCGCGCTGATACGTTTTGCTTCAGCAGTCGATTTTCGCAAGATCATGCGGCCCTCATCATCCTTCAAGAATAGCTTGATTGCACAGTCGCGCGAAATCGCGGGCGCGCCAAGAGCATTTCTTCAAACACTTTCAACCGCGCCCGAAAACAAAGCGAAATCACCCTTGCGCCCGACATGTGTTCGTGATGCCTTGCCCAAAATTGCGGAGGCAAACATGGAACTTGCAAAACGCGTGACGCATATGACCGGCGGCGGTGACGATGGCTGGCAGATCTATTACCGCGCGCGCGATATGATGGCCCAAGGTCAGCGGGTCCTGAACCTGACGATCGGCGAGCATGACATAAGAACTGACCCCGCCATCTTGGCCGAAATGAACCGCAGCGCGCTTGCGGGGAACACCGGCTATTCAATCGGATCGGGCAGCCCGGCCTTGCGCGCGGCAATCGCGAACCGGGTCGCAAAAAGAACCGGCGTGCCGACCGGGCCAGAGAATATCTTCGTGACCCCCGGCGGGCAGGCGGCACTGTTCGCGGCCCATATGCTGGTGCTGGATGCGGGCGACACGGCGCTTTTTTGCGACCCCTATTATGCCACCTACCCCGGCACGATCCGCGCCACCGGCGCGAAGGCAATCGCCGTTCCCGCACGGTCAGAAGACGGCTTTCAGCCCGATGCCAAGGCATTGGCAGCGGCGGCCCCCGGCGCGCGCAGCTTGTTGATCAACTCGCCCAATAATCCCACCGGCGTCATCTATAGCCGCGCGACATTGCAAGCCATCGCCGCCACCTGCCGCGACCATGATCTGTGGCTGATTTCGGATGAGGTTTACGACACCCAGATCTGGGAGGGCGACCATATCAGCCCGCGCAGCTTGCCCGACATGGCCGAACGCACGCTGGTTGTTGGTTCCTTGTCAAAAAGCCATGCGATGACCGGATCACGCATTGGCTGGATGGTGGGGCCTGCACATGTGATCGAGGCGATGTGGGCCCTGTCCAACAACACAA
>JBAUHP010000356.1:0-6646 GCA_049680345.1 Albidovulum sp.
GATGCCCATGTCTCGTTGACCGCGACGGCCTTTCAGGCGAGCTTTCATTAGAATCTAACTGAACCCGCGCTGTTCTTGCTCTGGCCAAGCCTCTCCGGTGAGAAAGCACAGATCGTACAGGCTGACCGCCAACGGCTCGCGCCCGCAGGTCAGCCGCTTGAGTACCTCCGGTGCGAGGTAGGCCAGCCGCAACTGGCGACTGACATGGCGCTCGGACAGGCGCGTTTGACCCAATGCAACATCTAACGCGCCCAGATCCTTGGTTTCAGGCCGTGTTAGATGTTTCATGTCTAAAGCAAGACGCATCCGAAAGCTTGGACGCTTTGATCCAGCACCCCTTGTGGGGCAAGGGGTTTGGCGCAAGATCTATTCGCTTTCAGGGCCGATGCGCTAAAGTGCGTTGATCTGGGCAAGCAGGCTGTCGCTGACCGCGACGCCCTCGGTAAGGGCCCGTGCACGTGCCGTTTGGCGGCGGGTGCCCGGCAGACGCGCGCCCGCGTCGGCGCCGATCGCCTCGGCCAGCCGCGCCAGCTGCGGTGCAAAACGTCCGCCCGAGGTGACGCCCGGATCAATCGCCATGAAAAACTGCCCGGTCTTCGGCGGCCCGCCCGCCGTGCCGCCAAAGGGGGCCGCGTCAATGCCAAGCTCTGCGCCACTCAGGGCCGCTGCGAACAACTCAACCATCAAGCCCACGCCCACGCCCTTATACCCGCCCGACGGCACCATAGAGCCTTTGAGGCCCGCCTCGGCATCGGTTGTCGGCTGGCCGGCCGCATCAAGCACCCAGCCTTCGGGAATCGCATGGCCATCGCGGGCACGCTTGACCACTTCGGATTTGGCGATAACGCTGGCACTTTGGTCGATCACCATCGTCACCCCGCCTGCCCCGTCAGGGGTCGCAAGCGCGAATGGATTGGTGCCGATCACCGGTTTCTTGCCGCCGATCGGCGCGATCGAGGCAGGCGCATTGGTGAAACACAATGCCATCATACCGGCATCCGCGATCTGTTCGGCGTGATGGCCCAAAACCCCGCAGTTGTAGGAATTGCGGATCGCAAGGCAGGCAATGCCGTTTTGCCGCGCCGCATCCAGCAAGGGCGCCATTCCGGCCGATATTGCCGGATGGGCAAAACCCGTGGCCGCATCAACCCGGACCACGGCCGGACGCGGTGTTTCGACCACCGGCCGCGCCTGCCCGTCAACCTTGCCACAGGTCAGATGCAGCGCATAGACCGGCAGATACATCAGCCCGTGGCTGGCAATCCCGTCGCGTTCCGCTTGCATGATCGCATGGGCCAGGGGGGCTGCATTTTGTGGCGTGGCACCGGCGGCTTCCAATACCCTTTGGGCAAGCGATTCGATGTCGTCCAGCGAAAGTGTTGTTGTCGTATCAGCCATTATATTTCCTCAATCATTATCGCTGGTGGACGAACCTGCCCCGGCCCGCGAGCGGCTGGTGGCAGGCACTGTGGTGGCCAGGGCCAAACGCCCCAACGCATTCCAAATCCTATCGGGCACGTGATAGCCTGCCTCCCCCCGAGCGGGGGGCGCGCCCTCTGTCGCCGCGCTGACTTCAAGCTTCGCGGCATGATCCGCGTCAAGCCCTGCGGCGGCCACTACGACAAGCCGCCCGCCCGTGGTCAGCACCACCTCTGCCCCCTCCCAGGTCAGCGCCAAGGGTTGACCCAGCCGGGCGGCGGCTTGTGCGGCAAATGGCAAGACCAGCGCCGGATGGCCAATATCGCGCAACGTCACCGCAACCCGCCCCGGCCCGTCCGCCAGACCGGCCCGGTCTGACAGGGCCGCACCCGTCAGCAGCGGGCAAAGCCGCGCCCCCGCCTGCGCCTGCCACCCCGCAGCCCCGATCACCGGTGCTTGGCCTCGCGGTGCTTGCAGACAGGCCAGCAACAGCTCTGGCCCCGGCAGACCTTCGTGGGCAAGCCAGCGTGCCGCCATCCCGGCCTCTTCCGCCATGCCCCAATCATAGCCTGCACCGCGCGCGGCCTTGATGCCCAGCGCTTCAATCTCGGATTGCGAATAACGTTTGGTTTCCATGGCTTTATCCGTCACTGCGCACCCGCCATCTCATCCGGATAGGGCATGTTTTGCGCCAGGCTGATCCGCACCCACAAATCGGATTTCGGATCGAAACGCGTGGCCCCGAAAAAGGCCAGCTTGCAGCGCAAAATGTCGATCGGCAGCATGTTTTCATCTATCAGATTATCGCAGATCTCTGCATAGGGATGGCGCGCCGCGATCTGCGCGCGGCGAACCGACAACCGGTGCTGCGGGTGGGCCAACAGAAAATCGGCCACCAGTTGACCGCCGGTCCAACGCGCCAGATCCGCCGCCAGCCGCGCCACATCGCGCCCGGTGGCAAGGGGTGATTCACGCTCTGCCCCCTCATCTTCGTGGCGCAGGCCCATGCGCGGTTCAAGCTTTTCCTCGGACACATACCAAAACCGCGTCGTCGCGGCCGTGTCGGCAAAATCGACCTTCAACGCCCAGCCATAATGCGCATCAAGGATAGCTCTCAAACGGCCCAGCGCCATCGACCCGTCAATCGCGAAAAAAGCCGCCTCATCTGCATACATGCAGCTGGCCAGCGGATCGACCAGATCGCCATGCGCATCCAGCATCAGCGCCAAAAGCTGTTCTTGCCCCTCCAGCGACAAAGCCGCCTCGGCCCAGCGCCAAAGCACGTCCCAAGGGTTCCTTGCGTCCCGGTCCCAGCCGCTCTCAATATGGCCGCCAAGCACGGCCAGATCAGCGCGCAAAGAGCCAAGCTTGGCGGTCTGGACCGGATGTTCACTTTGCCACCAGGTGGCATTTTCCACAGCCCCGGCAAGCCCGGCGCGAAACGCCTGTTCCGCCTTCGAGGTGACGGTGCTTTGCGCGCGCACCCGGGCCAATGCCTCTTCGCGCGCCGCCATCCAGTTGTTCAAAAGGGCGGGGTGGCGGATCAAGAAAGGTGCCATACCAAGCCCGGTGGCATTGCCCACCCCCAACCTGTGGCGCAGCACCCGGTCAAGCGGCACGGCGCGCGCGCCGCCTCGGGCACGGGCCAGATGCTCGACCAGATCGACGGTAAAGGCCCGCGTCAGCCAGACCGACAGCATTTCAACCCGGAACGGTCCTTGCAGCTCTGGCCGGTCGGCAATCGCTGCGCGGTCCGCCGCCCCGAACTTGCCCGAACCGTATACAGCCGTGGTGCGCATCAGATAGCCGACCTTATCAAGCTCGGCTGCGTCAGGTTGTTGCCCCTCGGCCAGCCGCGCCACGACATGTTCAAACAGCCGCACAGACCGGTTCGCCCGGCTTAGCGACAGCTCTGACGGGCTGACGCGGCCTGCCTCTTGCAAGGGCACATTGGCCTGAAGCCGGTCCAGATCGGCCGGCGTCGGCGTGCCGTCAAACAAGGCGAACGTGGCGTCCCAGGCCGTGGCAATCACCCGGTCAGAGCGCATTTCAGGCGGCAGATCATGGGCGAAGGCAACCAGCGAATATGTACGTTCGGGGCCAATGGCGCGGTAAACCGCGCGCCCCACGCCCTTGTCGTCAACCTCCCAGACCGGGCGGTCAAACTTCCAGTTTTCGGCCTTCATCCAGCGCAAAAGGCTGGGTAAAAATGACAGCCGGGTCGGATGAGAGCAGCCCATACGGGCCAGACGCATAACAACAGAGGGATCGCGGCGAAACCGCGCCACATCCATTTCCCGCTGCGCCACATCTATCATCTCGTCCTCCCCAGGATTGTAAGGTCCGGGCCAGACCAGCCCGGACCTGCTTGTTACTTACGCCCCAGCATCAGTGTGATCCGCAAAGCGTCCCACAGCGACGGCAAAAGCACCAGCGATACCGGCACTGCCGTAATCACGATGAAGCTTTGCAGCTTACCGATGCTTCCCGATCCGGTCGAGATCAAGATGATCGCCATCACCGCCATTGCAACACCCCAAAAGACCCGCAGCATTGCCGAAGGTGTTTCGTCTTGTGACATGGTCGAGGCGATAACGAAACTCATCGAATCGCCGGTAGTAGCGACGAAGATCAGCGTCAGAATCAAGAACAGCAGTGACAAGATGAAGCCCATCGGCATGGCTTGGGTGATCGCCAGCAGGCCTGCGGGCAGGTTGAAGCCTTCAAACGGCCCCGAAATCACGCCCGGTGTGAGCTGTTCAAGCGAAATGCCGGTGCCGCCGATGATGGTGAACCAGAAGTTTGTCACGATAGGCGCCACAATCGCCAGCATGATGATGATCGAACGGATTGAGCGGCCCCGCGACACCTTGGCAATAAACATCGCCATCAACGGGCCATAGCCCAAGAACCAGCCCCAGAAGAACACGGTCCACCAGCCAAGCCAGCCCGGATCACCAAACACCGCAGCATCGCCGCGAAACATTGCCATGCCAAAGAAATTCGACAAGTAAGTGCCCATACCGCCGGTAAAGCCCTGCAAGATAAAGGACGTGGGCCCCGCGATCAGCATGAACGCCAAAAGCAAGAAGGCAAGGATCACGTTGATCTTCGAGAGAAGCTGAATGCCCTTCGACAGGCCCGTCATCGCCGAGATCGTGTAAAGCGCACCCAGGCCCACGATAACCGTCGCTTGTGTCGCAAAGGTATCTGGCACACCGAAAAGCGCATTCAGGCCATAAGACACCTGCAGCCCCAAAAAGCCGATGGGGCCCACGGTGCCTGCAACAACCGCAATGATGCAGCTGGCATCGGCGATCATCCCGATCGGGCCGTTGATCGCCTTGTCGCCAAACACGGGGTACAGCAAGGTGCGCGGTGCCAGGGGCAGGCCCTTGTCATAGTGGTAATGCATCAGCATCACGGTGGTCAGCGCGCCAAGGATCGCCCAGGCCAAAAAGCCCCAATGCATGAAAGACTGCGCAAGCGCCGCATTGGCCCGCGCCACCGGATCCGCCGTCAGATCGCCGTAAAGCGGCGGGGTCCACAGGTAATGGGCAATCGGTTCACCCGCTGCCCAAAACACGCCCCCACCGGCCAGGAGCGTACACATGATCATGCTGCCCCACTGGAACTGGCTGAATTCTGGCTTGGCCAGACCGCCCAGAACCGTCTTGCCGCCCGGCAAAACACACAAAACCAACCCCATCAGGAACGTTCCCAGCAAAAGCAATTGCCAGTAGAGCCCGAAGTAAGTGGCCGAGAAGTTGAAGCCCCAGTCGACCATCGCGCCCAATGCGTCGATGTCGAAAAGAGCGATTGCACAAAATAGCAAGATAAACCCGCCGGTAACCGCAAAGAGCGGTTTGTTGACCCGGCCAAGGCCGCTGGCCTCTGCGGCTTGTGTAACGTCAGTCATTTCTGTCCCTCCCAAAAATCTTTGGATGTCGGCCCCCCGGCCACCATTCGGGGCCGGCTCCCCTTTATACGGCCCGGACTTACCCCGATACCGCCTGTGCCTCGGGGCCAAAGCTTTCCCCGAAGAAACGCAACCAATTACCCCCCATGACGGCGGCCACATCTGCCTCCGCCATGCCTGCGGCTTTCAAACCGTCGGCAATATTTCCGAAATCCCGATTGTCGTTGAACCAGCCCGGCATGGGCGGAAAGCCCGGTGCATCCTTGCTGCCCTCGCCAAAATCGACCTTCTTGGTCCAGCGGCCCGAGCGCATCCATTCCACCACGCTGTCGGGCTGGTCCTGGCAAAGATCGGTGCCGATACCGATATGCTTGACGCCCATCAGATCGGCGGTGCGCGCGATCATGGTGCAAAATTCTTGCACCGAACACGCGCCGCCACCTTTGAGGTGATGCGGATAGACCGAAAAGCCAAGCATCCCGCCGCTGGCCGCCAGGGCCTTCAAAACGGTGTCGGATTTGTTGCGCAGGGCCGCGTGCCAGCTGTGCGGATTGGCATGGGTAATGGCGATGGGGCGGGTCGAATGTTCAACCGCCTCCAGCGTTGATCGTTCGCCCGAATGGCTCATATCCACGACCATGCCGACGCGGTTCATCTCGGCCACCACCTCGCGGCCCATGCGGGTCAGGCCGGTGTCATCGGCCTCATAACATCCGGTCGCAAGCAAGGACTGATTGTTATAGGTCAGCTGCATGAAGCGCAGGCCCAGCCGGTGCAAAACCTCCACCAGCCCGATATCATCTTCGATCATCGAGGGGTTTTGCGCGCCAAAGAAAATCGCCGTGCGGCCGGTATCGCGGGCAATCTGCACGTCCTGGGCGGTAAAGCCCTGAAAGATCAGATCGGGGAACCGCTCGAACCAGCGGTTCCAACGCTCGATCTGCAACACCGTTTCACGGAAATTCTCATGATAGGTGATGGTGACGTGAACGGCATCGACGCCGCCCGCGCGCATCTGGCGGAAAATCTTTTCCGACCAGTTGGCATATTGCAGACCATCAATCAGCATGGTCATTCCGGGCTGCCAGCCGCCACATAGGCGGTCTTCACGATCGTATAAAACTCAGCCGCGTAAGCGCCCTGTTCCCGCGGCCCGAATGACGACGCCCCGCGCCCGCCGAAGGGCACATGGTAATCCGTGCCTGCCGTCGGCAGGTTCACCATCACGCAGCCCGCACGCATATGGCTGCGAAAGTGCGAGGCACGGGCAAGGCTGCGGGTCATGATGCCCGCCGTCAGGCCAAATTC
>JBAUHP010000357.1:0-5382 GCA_049680345.1 Albidovulum sp.
CGTATTGCGGGAACCGCGGCGCGGCGTTTGCAAGAGGGCGGCGGCGCGCGCGCGCTTGCGTGTTTGTGTGTCGGTGTGGGGCAGGGTGTGGCCTTGGTGCTTGAGGCGGTTTAGCGACTTGCGGCGAATAAACGCCTGATGGTGGTTTCGGGGTGTTGGCGCGGCATTCCAACCGGTGCTAGACTTGTGCCGACGAAGGCGGTAAATACTCAACCGTTAGCGCTAACGGCGCGGTGATCAACACGAGGATACTCATGGTTTCGCGCGTCATTCCGGTTGAACCCTTCGATCTTGTGATTTTTGGCGCCACCGGCGATCTTGCGCGCCGCAAGATCATTCCCGGCCTTTATCGGCGGTTTGTTGCGGGTCAGATCCCCGATGATGCGCGCATCATTGGGGCCGCGCGCGGTGATCTTGATGATGCAGGTTTTCGCACTCTGGCCAGTGCGGCGATCGTTGAATTCGTTGATGTGGCCAAACGCGGCGACGATTCGCTTGCGCAGTTCTTGCAACATCTAAGCTATGTTGCGATCGACGCGCTTGGCGAAAGCGGCTGGCCCAAGCTTGCCAAGACGGTACGCCGCGATGTTGTGCAGGCTTTTTACTTCTCGGTCGGCCCATCGCTTTTTGGCGCTATTGCCGAAAGGCTCCACCGCCACAAGATCGCCAAAAGCGAAAGCCGCATCGTGGTTGAAAAACCCTTTGGGCGCGATCTCGCCTCGGCATGCGTGCTGAACGCGACTTTGGCCGCGCATTTTTCGGAAAATCAGATCTACCGGATTGACCATTATTTGGGCAAAGAGACGGTGCAAAACCTGATGGCTGTGCGCTTCGCCAATATCTTGTTTGAGCCTTTGTGGAATGCCCGCCATGTGGATCACGTGCAGATCACCGTGGCTGAAACGGTGGGTGTTGGCGGGCGCGGCGCCTATTACGATAAATCCGGTGCAATGCGCGATATGGTGCAAAACCATATGATGCAGCTTTTGTGTCTGATCGCGATGGAAGCACCCTACCGCTTCGATCCTGACGCCGTGCGCGACGAAAAGCTCAAAGTCATCCATGCACTTGAACCGGTTGGCACCGAGGATATCGTGCGCGGCCAGTATCGTTCGGTCAACGGTCAGCCGAGCTATAGGCTTGACGCCGAAAACCCGGCCTCGACCACGGAAAGCTATGTGGCGCTGAAGGTGAATGTTGCCAATTGGCGTTGGAAGGGCACCCCGTTCTATCTGCGCACCGGCAAGAAGCTGCGCGCAAGAACCTCTGAAATCGCGGTGGTGTTCAAGGAAGTGCCGCATTCGATCTTCGAGGATGAGGAAGGCTGGCGCGAAAATGTGCTGGCGATCCGGCTGCAACCGAATGAAGGTATGACCCTTTCTGTGATGATCAAAGAACCGGGGCCGGGGGGCATGCGCTTGACCGAAGTGCCGCTTGATATGTCGTTTGCCGAAGCGTTGGGCGAAGAAGGTGCAGATATTCCAGATGCTTATGAGCGTCTTATCATGGATGTCATTCGCGGTAACCAGACTCTGTTCATGCGTGGGGACGAGGTCGAAGCCGCCTGGGCCTGGACCGATCCGATCATTGCCGCATGGGAGGCGCGCGGGGATGAGCCGAAGGAATATGATGCAGGCTCTTCTGGGCCTGAGGACGCGCTGATGCTATTGCACCGGGATGGACGACGTTGGCGGGAGATTCGTGAATGAAACTAGTCGAATATCCGGATCGTGAATTGCTGATGTTCCGGGTTGCGGCCGAATTGGCGCGTGATCTGGGCATGGCCTTGCGACAAAACCCTAGTGCGACCTTTGCCGTCCCGGGTGGGACGACACCCGGGCCTGTCTTTGATGTACTGTCCGGCCTCAAGCTGGATTGGGACCGGGTCACCATCATCCCCACCGATGAACGCTGGGTCAAAGAGGACAGCGACCGTTCAAACGCCCGGCTGCTGCGCAGCAGGTTATTGACCGGCTATGCGGCGGCTGCGAATTTCGTGTCACTCTACACCGACACGCCCGAACCCGAGGCGGCGATGGAACGGTTGGCAGCGGCGGTTACGCCGCATCTGCCGATATCGGTTTTGCTGCTTGGCATGGGCGAAGATATGCACACGGCCTCGCTTTTTCCCGGTGGTGACCGGGTGGCAGAGGCTTTGTCCGCCAGCGCGCCCGCACTTATGCCGATCCGGGCGGCCGCGGCCGAAGAAACCCGTGTCACACTTACCGCACGGGTTTTGGCCGATGCGATGGCAATTCATGTGTTGATCGCGGGCAACGATAAGCTCAGAGCCTTGGAAAAGGCCCAGACATTACCGGCAGAAGAGGCGCCGATCCGTGCCCTGTTGGCCAATGCCACCGTGCATTGGGCGCCTTGACGGCCACTTGCAGATATTGGGTAGCTTTATGACGTTTTGGGACGATCTGAACCGCCATTATGAAACAGTGAAGGATCGGGCGGTCTTGTCGCTGTTTGACGAAGATCGGGCTGCCGATTTTTCTGCCCGCGCGGACGGGTTGCTGTTTGATTATTCCAAAACCAATATCGACGCTGAAGCCCGTGCGATGCTGATCGACCTTGCAAACGGTGCTGGGCTTGCGGCCAGGCGCGACGCGATGTTTGCAGGCGAAAAGATCAATGAAACCGAGGGCCGCGCGGTCTTGCACACGGCTTTGCGCAACCTTGATGCGCAGGTCCTGGTCGATGGCAAGGATGTCATGCCCGATGTGCGCGCCACCCATGAACGGCTGAAAACCTTCGCGCGCGCGGTCCGCTCGGGCGATTTCAAGGGCCAGGGCGGGCCGATCACCGATGTCGTCAATATCGGTATTGGCGGCTCTGATCTTGGCCCGGCGATGGCGGCTTTGGCGCTTGCCCCATATGGTGACGGCCCGCGCACGCATTTCGTCTCGAACGTCGATGGCGCCCATATCCATGACGTCTTGCGCGGGCTTGATCAGGCGACCACATTGATCATCGTTGCCTCAAAGACCTTCACCACGATCGAGACGATGACAAATGCCGAAACCGCGCGGCTGTGGATGGCCAAGAAGGTTGCCAACCCAGCGGCACAATTCGCCGCCGTATCCACCGCCGCCGACAAGACCGCGGCATTTGGCATTGCACCCGAACGGGTCTTTGGTTTTGAGGATTGGGTCGGTGGGCGCTATTCGGTCTGGGGGCCGATTGGGCTTGCGCTGATGTTGGCGATCGGCCCGGATGATTTTGATGCCTTTCTGGCTGGTGGGGCGGCGATGGATGCGCATTTTCGCCAAGTGCCCTTAGATCAAAACCTGCCGGTTCTTTTGGCACTTGTGGGCATCTGGCACAATCAGATCTGTGGATATGCGACCCGCGCGGTCTTGCCCTACGATCAGCGGTTGTCACGCCTTCCGGCTTATCTTCAGCAGCTTGAGATGGAAAGCAACGGCAAGCGCGTTGCCATGGATGGCAGCGATTTGCCCTATCATTCCGGGCCGGTGGTCTGGGGCGAGCCGGGCACAAATGGCCAGCACGCCTTTTATCAACTGATCCATCAAGGCACCCGGATTGTGCCTTGCGAGTTCCTTTTAGCCCAACGCGGCTTTGAACCCGAATTGCACCATCAGCATATCTTGTTGATGTCCAATTGCCTTGCCCAGTCCGAAGCGCTGATGCGTGGCCGCAGCCTTGATCAGGCCCGCAAAAGCCTGAGCCAAAAAGGCTTTGACGGGCCAGAGCTTGAGCGTCAGGCCCGCCACCGCGTCTTTCCCGGCAATCGGCCCTCAACCACGCTGCTTTACCCGCAGCTGACGCCCTTCGTGCTGGGGCAGATCCTGGCGCTTTACGAACATCGGGTCTTTGTCGAAGGCGTTGTCTTGGGGCTGAACTCTTATGACCAATGGGGGGTAGAACTTGGCAAGGAACTGGCACTTGCGCTGCAACCGGTTCTGGAGGGGCGCGATCCGGGCGAAGGCAAAGACGGGTCAACCAAAATGCTGGTGGCTTTCTTGACCAAGGCAAAAACCGGCGGCTAAGACCGCTGATTGCACAAATCCTTAAGCATATCTTCAGGGCTTGCACGGCATGTTGCTGATTGCGCGTGGCGGGCGTCCTCGCGCATCTATTGCCGTCGCCGGAGGATGAAATGCGGATCTTCGATAACCTCAGACTGGCAATCAAACTGCCCTTCATGCTGGGGGCACTTGCTTTGATGTCACTTCTGGCCATGGGCTACACCAGCAATCGGATGGCCGGATCCGCGCTGACCGAGCTTGGTGAAACCCGGCTGCGCACCGCCCTTGATGCGAAGCTGCAAGAATTCAACACCTGGTTTGAGGTGGTGTCATCAGACCTTAAATCCCACGCCGCAAGCCCGCTTTCAGTGCGAGCGATCCGCGATTTCAAATCGGCCTGGGGACAAACGGGCAGCGATGCATCGCAAACGGCGATCCGGCAATACGTTACAGAAAACCCGTTCCCTGAACATGAGCGCTACAAGCTTGAGCGGCCCGAAAAGATCACGGATTACTCTATTGCCCATGCCCGCTACCACGCGGGCTTCGTGTCGGTTTTGCAAGAAAAGGGCTATCACGATGTGATCTTGATCAACGCTGCAGGCGACGTGGTCTATAGCGTTGCGAAGGAAGCCGATTTTGGCCAAAATATCCTTGTCGGGAAACTTCGATCCACGCAGCTGTCGCGTGTTGCGCGGCGCGTTCTGCAATTACCGGATGCAACCGTTCTTTTCTCTGACTTTGAAGGCTACGGCCTGTCAAATGATGTCGTTGCAAGTTTTGCCGCCGCACCGATCAAGTCAGTAGACGGACGCGTGCTGGGGGCATTGGTCTTTCAGGTTTCGGTTGACCAGATGAATGCGTTGCTGGCGCGCAGCTACGGGCCGGACCTTGGGTTCAGATCCTATCTGGTCGGGCGTGATCTCAAACTGCGATCCGACGTTTCAGATCACAGCATGTCGACGGCGGTTACGGATCGGGCGTCATCGCAAGCGGTGCGGGCGGCGTTAAGCGGCGAGCATGGCGTTATGCATGAAATGGGGATTTTTGGCGACCATTCTGTCGTGGCAACGGGGCGAATGTCTGTGCCGGGGTTGGATATGACACTGGTGTTTGAACAGCCTGTGGCAGATCTTTTGGCCCCGGTTGAAGCGTTGACCAGACGTCTGGCCATCGGTGCGGCGGCAACCATGGCTGTCGTAGCCCTTTTGTCGTTCTTGCTTGCGCGAAGTCTGTCGCAGCCCTTGATCCAGACCGCAGCGGCAATGCGCCGGATTGCATCGGGCGACTATAGTGGCGGTGACGTTGCAACCAAACGACGGGATGAGATTGGCACGATTGTCAGCGCACTTGAAACCTTTCGAAAGGGCCTGGCGGCGGCGGCCGA
>JBAUHP010000358.1:0-2048 GCA_049680345.1 Albidovulum sp.
GCCGGCAGGTCAAGCGCATGCGGGGCTGACTGGCCGGTTTGCCCAAGGCCGTCATGGACGAAAAGTGTCATCTTTACCGGCAGATTGGCCCATGGATGCATCGAGGCATCTTCGGTGAATGCGCCGACAATCTCGGCCCGGCCGCCGGTCACCGGCAGGGGCAGGTCGAAGACAGGCGGCGGCAGCGGATCCGGGTCGGCGGCAAGCCCATAACGGCGCGGAACCGCGTCAAGATCCAGTTCAAAGCGTACCTCGCCGTCCATGATGGCAAAATCGTCTTGGGCGGCGAAGGGCTGTGACATGGTGCCATCGGCGCGCTTCTTCATTGGGCCGGTCAGCTCCACGCTGGGGGCGGCGTCCAGCACCACGCTTACCGCCCATTCACGCCCGCCTTCGCCGTCAATCGCTAACGCGCCCGAGCGGGCAACAATGAAATCATGGGCGCGCTGGTCGGCAGGTGCCGCTTGTGCGGTGGGGTCATTCGCAGCCGCTGGCCCCGGGCCATCCGAAACGGTTTCGCGCAACGCCAAAGCATCAGGGGCGCCGTAAAGACGCAAAAGAATGCGCGACCCGGCGGGCAATTCAAACGCATCTGCGGTCAGACTGTTCAGATAAAGGCTTGGCCGTCCGGTATGGGCGGGGGGCTCGGCCCACCCCTCCCAACTGGCACCCAAATCCGTTGCGGCCTGCGCCCCGACGGGCAGTTGCCGCAGATCGGCGATACGCCAGAGCGAGCCGAAGAGACCTGCAACAAGCAATGCAGTCAGGGCCGCATAGCGCAGCGCGTAAGGATCGCGCGATGCAAGGGTAAGATCAGGTGCAACACCGCGCGCCGCAGCCGCACGGTCTGCCATACGCGCCAGATGCGCCCGCCAAACGGTTTGCGACCCCGCATCATCCGCGCCCAGCGCCATGTCGTCGGCAAGTGTCGCCAAAGGCCGCCCCGGCAAGGTCTGATCAAGCCGCGCCAGCGCTTCGGCCCGGCTTGGCCAGGAAAAACGGCGCCAGCCGCGCCAAAGCGCCCAAACCAGCGCGGCGGGTACGATAAGAAGGGCAAACCAAAAAAGTTCAACCGGGGCCCAGTCTTGAAACCCGAAGGCCACGGCAGCGATGGTGGCAAAGCACAGCGTCCAGACCGGCCAGAAGGCACGGGTAATCCGTTCGGCGACCATGCCTGCGCGAGTCAAACGCAGCGGCCAGACGATTTTTTTCAAGGTCGCCGTTGGCAAAGGCTTTTGGTTCGTCATTCTCCGGTCCGTCGCCCTGCGCGCCCTATGCGTGTCAGAGCCATTCGGGGATGATATCGCGGTTTATCATCTCATCATAGCTTGGCCTTGCACGAATGACGGCGAATTGATGCCGATCAACCAAAACTTCGGGGATCAGTGGCCGGGTATTATATTCCGACGCCATAACAGCACCATAAGCCCCGGCAGAGCGGAAGGCGACAAGATCACCCGGCCCGACGGGCGGAAGATTGCGGCTTTTGGCGAAAGTATCACCGCTTTCGCAGACCGGGCCGACGATATCATAGGGTTGCGGTTCAACCCCGGCGGCGGCCTCGTTCACCGGGACGATATCATGATGCGCGCCATACATGGACGGGCGAATAAGATCGTTCATTGCCGCATCAAGGATCAAAAAGTCGCGGTCTTCGCCATTCTTCAGATAGATGACCGAGGCCACCAGCAGCCCGGCATTGCCGGCAATCAAACGGCCCGGCTCAATCTCAATCTCACAACCCAGATGGCCTAGGGTTTCTTTCACCATGGCACCATAATCAAGCGGCAAGGGAGGCGCGGTATTGTTACGCTCATAAGGAATGCCAAGCCCGCCACCAAGATCAAGGCGGCGGATATCATGACCCTCGGCGCGCAAACGCGCGGTCAGATCCGCGACCTTGAGATAGGCTTGGCGGTAGGGTTCAAGATCGGTCAGCTGCGATCCGATGTGAACGTCGATCCCCACGACATCCAATCCCGGCAAGGCGGCGGCTTCGGCGTAAACCTCTGATGCGCGCGAAATCGGGATGCCGAATTTATTCTCTT
>JBAUHP010000359.1:0-4977 GCA_049680345.1 Albidovulum sp.
TTTGTGCGCATCTCACACCTCTGGCGTTCGTGGGCCGCAGGCGGCCATGGTCAAAACCGTTCGGGGCGGTATCGGCCCCAAGTCTAGCATCGGCGGCAGGTCAAACGCCAGATCGACAACCACTTCCATAATCCGGTGGCCGGATCGTGCCTTTACCCCGAAACCTCTGCCAGAATCTCAGCCCCGATTGGCCCCTCCAAGGAGTGAACCAGCTTAAAGAGTTTGCCAGGTGCTGCACGCTCGGCCAAAAGCGGGGTCTTCTTCAAGAATGTAAATCCTTCGTGGCGTATCAGATAATCACCAAGCGCATAGCTTGCGCCCCGTCGGGCAACGATGGTCATGATCAGCTTTTCGATCCGCTGCCGGTCATGTGTGACGCCGTCAGGCGCATTCAGGGTTTTCTTGCGTATCGCTTCCATTTCTTGATCGTCAAATATGATGATGCTGCGCAACATGGCCCGCAAATCGCCATCGGGCATCGCCGCAAGCCGGGTGCCAAAATCAAGCAGCTCGGTCGTGGCGCCGTGGCTGTAGCCATGGCGCAGCACCCAAGATGTCAGCCCGATTTCGCCGCGCCGCACGGTGCGGTTCTTCTTTTGCGTCAGCCGCAGGTTCCGCCAAAAATGCATGAAGCTTTCATCGCGCAAGATCCTTTGGGAAAACCCAAGCGCGAATGAGGCGTAATGAAAATTCCGCCGCGATTTGTCGATGCTCCATTCGATTTTCTCAAAGTCCCACGGGGCAGGGCGCGGGATGGCCCCCGCCCAGATGGCCGCCGAGAAATCCACATCCAACGCTTCGGCTTCGGCCAGCCAGTTGGAGGCGCCGGGCAGCGGAAACCAGGTGGAATCGTTCAAAAGAACCAAGCGTTTGAGGGTCTTGATCTTGGGCGCAAGGGCAAGCATCGCATCGCGGTAACCGCCAAAATCATAGCCGAAGTTCACGCGTTCAATGATCGATGCGCTGAGCGGTATCAACCCTTGCCGATCCGCCGCCGAAAGCGTGTGGTTTGCGACAACAACTGGCGCATAGCCAGCATCCCGCATGTATTCAAGCGCGCGGATATGGGTTTGCAACACGCCTTTTTGGGGGAAAATCAGATAGACCGCGACTTTGTCGACAATCGGGATAGCCCCTTCCCACTGCTTCTTTTGGCGCGCCAGAACATGGTCGTAATAGGGCGTGCCCATGAAATACTGAACCGCAGCCGATGGCCCGGATATGATCTGCGCAAAAAGCCGCGCCATCTCTCGTTTCAGTTTCCACAAAGACAGCGACAGGTTCTTCATCGCGGCTACCTCTTTTTTCCCGCCACCAGCCATAGCCCCGGTCGCGCGACGGGTACAGCCGAAGCGACATCCCGGGGCCGCCCGCAATGGCGCGCGCGGGTTTGCAAGGCGGCCTTACAAGATCAATGGAACAGTCTGGCCTTTGTTCAGCGCGAAGCTTGCAAGGTCAAAACTGTCATTGGGCAGTTTGGCGGGCCCGCGTTTGATCATCACTGAATGCGGAAATATGGATTCTTCGCTTATGATGTCGGGCCGTCCCGCACAGACAATCATGCACTGCAGGATCAAGTTAGCTAACCCTTTGCGGCCTTTGAAATATTCCAAACCGACATGATAGGGTATCGCGGACCAGTTCCAATCTTCAACGACAAAAATTCCGCCATCGGCCAGTCTTGGGAAGATCAGGTCAAAAGATGCCTTTGTCTCTTCATAAAGGTGAGAGGCATCATCAATAGCGAGATCAATTGGCTTTGTGCCGAATTCGCGGTCCAGAATTGCCATCAACTTGTTGCGATCGGCCTGATTGACGCCTTTGTGAAGCTTGATATTCGAGGTTCTTCCCTGGCGCGTAATATAGCTATCCAGTGCGGGAAGCTCGCGCTCGGAATACTCAATGGCGACAATCCGGTCGGGCCGAAAAACACTGTCGAGCAGGGCAACGCTTCCGCCTTGCCACAGTCCAATGTCAATAATGTTCCTAACGTCGAGGTGCCGGACCGCAGTCAGGTCGCATTCGATCATCTCGCGCGTTTTGACAATCAACAGGCTGTTTTGGTCGGACTCACGAACATGGTATTCATCGGGGTCAACGCTTGCAAAGAACGCGACATCGCCGATCTTGAGGTCATTCTTGGAGGACCATACCAGCTTCGTCGCATTTTCTTCATTTGGGTTCGACATGATTGTTCCTATTCTAGCAGCGACCTGACGTCCGAAACCACGCGCATCATGTATCGGGCATATATTACCCGCGCCAAGCGCTATCACGTCTTCTTTCTGTTTGCGAGTTCAACGTCTTGGCGTATCAGCCGATGGGATATGTGTCGGTGGGGCACCGCTTTGAGGAATGTCCGCGGCTCAGCGTTTGTCCGAGTTTATTGATGTATTACAAAGACGTATGGCCGAAATCCAGATCGTTTTGAGCTGTAGGCAGAGACCTGCCACCAGCGCCTAGGGGCTTGAAGGGATCGCGGGTTCGCGCCGCAAAGACATGTCCGGAGGCGTCAATCACCTGACTTTTTCGTACCCGCGATTATCTTGCCAAGGCGACCGGCAATCGCCGCGATCTTATTAGCCGGTGAACGGGTCTCTTCGCGGCGACGGCGTTCGTGATCGTACTAAGCCCGATCAAGCTCGGTCAATTCAAGTAACCGCTTGATTGTCTTGGGGGGCAGATCGGCTTGGGTCGTTCTTTGGGCCGCACGATTTTCCTTTGGTATGCCAATTCTGTTGACCCCGAGATCGGCAAAGATTTTGCGGATATCTGTTGAGAAGGTCTCGACAAAGCCGACATACTGAAAGCGAAGCAAGTTTTGTTTGGCGATTTCAAGAAGGTCATCCTCACCGAAGTTGTTTATTGTCAGCCAGGGCCGTGTGTTGATGTCAGCACCCCAGCCATAGCCCAATTGCCAGACCTGATGGTTCCAAAGCATCTCTCGAAATTCGGTTTGATCTGCCCGGCCCAGAAATTCATAAAGGTCCAGTTTCTTTGCAGCGTCGAAAACGACTGAGGTCGTGTCTTGATGCGAACGGCAATACCCGTACATGGATATAAGCCGATCAACCGGGTCCCGAAGGAAAGTGAAGGAGTAGCGACCCTCCATAAGTTGACTGGCAAACACATGGCCGAAATGGCCGGACACAAAAGCCTTCTTGCGGCATCCGTCAACGCCAAGCTTTTGGTAATCTGCATGGCTGATCGTATTCTCCTTGCCATACACCCCATGTGCCATCGCGTGTACGGATGTGCCTGCCGTTTTTTGAATGTGAAGGAAAAGCGCGTCGCGCATGTATTGCCGCCTTCGCAACTGTGACAGATGCCGTGCTACATTTCCTAACACTGGTGGATTGAAACAGTCCAGCAAGACCGGCGCGCGATGGCGCGGCCAAGCTGGGCGTGGTTCTGGCAAGTCGCGTCAAAGGCGCAGTCGGCCTGCGGCTGATCCGCTGGAATTCACTTAATGAAGCATACGCCTACGCCATCAATTTCCTCAATCACCGGCTTAAGCGAACGTGCATCCAAGAAATCGTGCACAGCGGCTTTTGCAGCAGGCACAACCCGATAGTCGTCAACAATAATCCACCCACCTTTGGGTATGCGGTCGTAAAGATGTTCAAGCGGATCAATGGTCGATTCGTACATGTCGCCATCAAGGCGCAAGATGGCGATCTGCTTGCTGGGCACATCTTTCATGGTGTCGCGGAACCAGCCTTTGAGGAACACCACCTGATCATCCAGCAGGCCGAAGCGTTCAAAATTGGATTTGACCTGTTCAAGTGAAACCGAAAGATCCTCGAATTCGTGGAAATTCGATCCTGCATCAGCAGGGAATTTTGCATCATCCGGTGGGGGAAGGCCCTCAAAGGAATCGCACACGATCACGCGGCGGTCGGTCACGCCGTATGCCTTCAGGACGCCCCGCGCCAAAATGCACGCGCCGCCGCGCCAGACACCGGTTTCGACAATGTCGCCGGGGATCTTGTTCCCGATGACCGATTCTATCCGCTGCCGGAAATTGTTGAGGCGGCGTGTGCCGACCATGGTGAAGGCCTTGGACGGCCAGTCCCAGCCGTATTCCCGCAAAGTCGCGTCAAAAACCCCGGTTCCGTTTGAGGGCAGCGGGTCATCATCGTAGATTGTGCCGTCAAGCGTCTTGGCCAGCAGGTCAAGATATTCTTTGCGCATATCCAAGCCCGTCCCTCCATGTCGCGGGCTTTGCCCTTTGACCATCCCGCGCCATGCATCCCGTATGTTCTTGCCTGCCATCCTCGTATTCCCCCTTGTCCAAAACGCTCTTTCAGCTTTTAGCCTTCATGTTCCGTTCTATCGACGAAACATCCTGCCTGTAAGAAAATCTCTTACCGCGCGAAACAGGCGGCTCGTAAATTTCTTATTTGTTTTCGGCGGCCGATAGTTTTTCCGCCTGAAGGCTCTGGCGATGCCGCTGCGCGGCGCGATTGGTGCGCCGACATGCATCCACTTGGTTGTAACATCGCCCTTTTTCGCTCGCGCCGTAGCCTCAAGGAACTGCATGCCATATTTCCTGTCGGGTTCAAGATGGCAACCTTCGGCCCATTCATTCCACGCATTGATAAACAGCGGTCTGTCTTGGCCGGGGAATTCCAGTTTGGTCTTGGCAACCGCGCGTGAAAGCCAGTGTTCATAGTTTTCGGGCGTGCCGTTCAAGATCACCGTGCCGATGGCGCCACGGCGGGCGGTGTTGTCCCATGATGGGAACACCCCGCGAAACACGCTTTTATCCGCGCCGTAGTCATTACCAAGATACATATCGGCAATGTCGCTGTAATCCGGGCAATAGCCCGAATAGGTGGCATTGAAGTCCATATGTGGTGCAAGATTGGCCGACTGCATATTGTGGGGTGGAAATTCCACCCCTGAATCAAACCCATAGGCCTTATGATCCCAATTGCCATGGGTCAGCGCGCAGGCCATGTGGATATCGCCAAT
>JBAUHP010000360.1:0-3412 GCA_049680345.1 Albidovulum sp.
CTTGGTGCGGCGCAAGAAGCTTGACCCGACCCGGAACGCGCCGCCGCCCACATGCCAAAGCTGGCCCGGATCTTCCATTTCGACAAAGCCGTGCGATTGCAAGGTGGTCAGGGCGCGGTAGACGGTCGGCGCCGAGGTTTTGCTTTCTTTGGCAAGATCGGAAAGCGAAAGCCCGTTGGCTTCACTGACAATGGTCAAGATCATCAACGCCCGGTCGAGGGATTGAATGGTGTTTTGATCGGTCTTGTCGTGGATGCTTTTGGGGCGGCCGCGGGGGCGAGGGTTTTGGGGGCGGGGATCTGGCATGCGCATTTCCTGAAAAAGTATTTCTATATATGAAAAACTAATTTCTTATGTTTTTCAAGAAGAAAGGATAATTTTTTAACCTGTGAAAAAGTATTTCGAAAAAATTGCAAGAGGATGGGCTTGCACTTAACCTGATCTTGTCAAGCAGCAGGAGCGCGTCATGCACGGTCAAAACCCGGTTTTCATTCCCGGTCCAACCAATATCCCGGAGGTGATCCGCAAGGCTTGCGATATGGGCACGCTGGATCACCGCAGTGCGGCCTTCGGGCGTATTTTCGCCCCGGCAGTGGCAGGGGTGAAACAGGTGCTGGGGACGGAAACTGGCGAGGTGTTCTTGTTTCCGTCAACCGGGACCGGCGGCTGGGAGGCGGCGGTTTCAAACACGCTTAGCGCCGGTGACACGGTGCTTGCGGCGCGGTTCGGGATGTTTTCGCATCGCTGGATCGACCTTTGCCAGCGGCATGGGTTGAACGTGGAGGTGATTGAAACCCCGTGGGGCCAGGGTGCTCCGCTTGGTGCGATTGAAGAGGCACTGAAGGCGGATGGCGGGCACAAGATCAGGGCAGTTCTGGCCACGCATAATGAAACGGCAACGGGGGTGGTGTCGGATATTGCCGGAATACGGCGCGCGCTTGATGCGGCCAGCCACCCGGCATTGTTGTTTGTTGATGGTGTGTCTTCCATCGGGTCGATGGAATTTCGGATGGATGCCTGGGGCGTTGATATTGCGGTTGCGGGCAGCCAGAAGGGCTTCATGCTGCCTGCGGGCCTTGCGATTTTGGGTGCCAGCCCCAAGGCGCTGGCCGCCATGGAAACCGCAACATTGCCGCGTGCATTTTTCGACTTTCGCGATATGCGCAAATCTTACGGCGCGGGTGGGTATCCCTATACGCCGCCGGTCGGGCTTTTGAATGGGCTGAATGTTGCTTGCGGTATGTTGCTTGATGAAGGGATCGAGAATGTCTGGGCGCGCCATGCCCGCATTGCCGAAGGGGTGCGCCGCGCTGTGGCGGCTTGGGGGTTAATGCCCTGTGCCGCGTCACCGGATCTTTATTCAGATACGGTGACGGCGGTCGTCGTGCCGGCCGGGTGCAATGGCACGGATCTGGTCGTGCTTGCGGCGCAAAAATACGACATGGCCTTTGGTGTGGGTCTGGGCGAAGTGGCAGGCAAGGTGTTTCGCATCGGCCATTTGGGAAGCCTGACGGATGCGATGATGCTGTCGGGGCTGGCGGTGGCCGAGATGTGCATGGCCGATCTGGGCTGGCAGGTCACGCTAGGATCGGGTGTGGCTGCGGCACAAGATTTCTACCGGCAAAACGGCCTGGCCGTGGCCCGGGCCGCGTGAGGGACGCCATGTATATTCCTACATATGATGATGTCGTCGCGGCCCATGCGCGCATAACGCCTTACGTTCACCGCACCCCGGTTTTGACGTCCAGCTATTTTGATGCGCTGACCGGGGCGAAGCTGTTTTTCAAATGCGAGAACTTTCAAAAGGCGGCGGCCTTCAAGGTGCGCGGCGCGTCAAATGCGGTTTTCGGGCTAAGCGATGCGCAAGCGACGAAGGGTGTTGCGACCCATTCAAGTGGCAATCACGGGTTATCTCTGGCCTATGCGGCCGGGCGGCGGGGTATTGCGTGCACGGTTGTTATGCCGCGCACCGCACCGCAGGCCAAGAAAGATGCGGTCATTGGCTATGGGGGGAGGGTGGTTGAATGCGACCCCTCCACCTCCAGCCGCGAGGCGATTTTTGCCGAAGTGGTGGCCAAGACCGGCGCTGAATTCGTGCATCCCTATAACGATGCTCGGGTGATCGCGGGGCAAGGGACCTGTTCGCGCGAGCTTTGCGAACAAGTCGAGGGGTTGGATGCAGTGATTGCGCCCATTGGTGGCGGTGGGATGATTTCGGGGACCTGCCTTGCGCTGTCCAAAATCGCGCCGCATGTGAAGATTTATGCGGCCGAGCCAAAGCAGGCCGATGATGCCGCCCGGTCATTTCGTGCGGGCCACATCATTGCCGATGATGCGCCCGACACGGTGGCGGACGGGCTGAAAGTGCCGCTCAAAGAGCTGACATGGCATTTCGTGCAAAAGCATGTGACCGATATCTTGACGGCCAAGGAAGATGAGATCGTCGATGCGATGAAGCTTATCTGGAAGCGCATGAAGATTGTGGTTGAGCCGTCAAGTGCCGTGCCATTGGCGGTTATCCTTGGCAACCCCGAGATTTTTCGCGGCAAGCGGATCGGTGTGATCATCACCGGCGGCAATGTCGATCTGGACAAACTGCCCTGGATGAATGGGCAAGGAGGAAGCGATGAACACGCATGATCGTTACGCAAATCTTGAAGTTGGGTATGACATCCCGGCCAAGCCGGGCATGAATGAGGCCGATATCCAAACACCCTGTCTGGTGCTTGATCTGGATGCGCTGGAGCGCAACATCAAGAAGATGGGCGATTACGCCCGCGCCCACGGTATGCGCCACCGTTCGCATGGCAAGATGCATAAATCAGTGGATGTGCAAAAGCTGCAAGAAAAGCTTGGGGGTGCAATCGGCGTGTGCTGCCAGAAGGTCAGCGAGGCCGAGGTGTTCGTGCGCGGCGGCATCAAGGATGTGCTGGTGTCCAATCAGGTGCGCGATCCGCAAAAGATTGACCGGCTGGCCCGGCTGCCTCTGCTTGGATCGCGGATCATTGTTTGTGTGGATGATCTGGTCAATGTGGCCGAGCTTTCGGAGGCTGCGCAAAAGCATGGCACGACGCTGGAATGCCTGATCGAGATTGACTGCGGCGCGGGGCGCTGCGGTGTAAACTCGACCGAGGCCGTGGTGGAGATTGCCAAGGCGATTGATGCGGCATCGGGGCTGAAGTTCACGGGGATACAGGCCTATCAAGGTGCGATGCAGCACATGGACAAATACGCAGACCGCAAGGCGAAGCTTGATGCGGCCATTGCCATGGTTGAAGACGCGGCAGAGGGGCTGAAAGCGGTTGGGCTGGCGCCCGATCTGGTGTCCGGCGGCGGCACCGGCAGCTATTACTTTGAAACGCAATCGGGCGTTTATAATGAGTTGCAATGCGGGTCCTACGCCTTCATGGAT
>JBAUHP010000361.1:0-3454 GCA_049680345.1 Albidovulum sp.
GCACGCGGCTGCCCGGCCGCACGAATGCGCATCGCGCTTTACAAGGTGTCGGGCAATAGCCACGAAAAGATCGTGGAAATGGTCACCAATGCCGATGGTCGCACCGACAGCCCGATCTTGCCGAAGGGGGCTTTCTCGACTGGGATTTATGAGCTGGTGTTCTTCACCGGCGACTATCTGGACGAAAGCGGTGCGGCCCAGGAAAACCCGCGGTTCCTGGACCAGATCCCGATCCGCTTTGGCATTTCGGACCCGGATGCGCATTACCATGTGCCGCTGTTACTGTCGCCCTTCGGTTATTCCACCTATCGGGGCAGTTGAGGCGCAAAGCCCTGCGCGCTGCTTGCCAGCGGACAATGGACCTGCGACATTGACGCGCCGGATGGCTGCGCACTGCTGATCTGGCACCCGCGAAGACAGATCGGCAGATAAGAAGCGACGGCCAGATAGAATGAAAACCGATAGTAAGACACCTTTGCATATCATTGAATTTTGCACCGATTTCCCCCTGACCGGCGGCATTCAGACCCATGTCATTGACCTGTCGGTCTGGCTGCGCGGGCGCGGGCATAAGATTACCTTTGCCGGAGAAACCGGCGCCAGTGTCAGCGATGCGCATTGCGATGATCATCTGCCATTGCCGATGTGGCAGGTCACTGATTTTGGCAAGAAAGGCCGCATCAGCCGGGTTGTGGCGCTGGTGAAATCGGCCTGGGCCTTGCGGCGTTATATGCAGCGGGTTGGTGCGGATATCGTTCACGCGCATGAAACCGCGCCCGCAATCGTGGCGCGGCTGGCGACATTAGGCTTGGGTGTGCCGGTGATGATGACCTTCCACGGTTCGGCCCCGAACCGGGTGGCGGGGGCCGCGAAGGTGGCGCGCTGGTGCACGGATCTTACGGTTTCACCCAGCAAGATATCGCTGAACGCCCTTATTGCGGCAGGCTTGCCTGCGGAGCGGGCAAAGGTGCTTGGGCTGGGTATCCGGCCTTTGCCGGGCGAAAGTGCCAGCCAAGGTGCTGCTTTGCGCGCACAGTATCTGCCCGGCGGCAAAGGCACGCTGATTTTCAGCGCCTCACGGCTGGATCCGCAAAAGGGCATTGATGTGATGATTGATGTCGCAAAGCGGGTCGTGGCGCGCCACCCTGATACGTTGTTCGTTGTGGGCGGCGGCGGGCCGCTGGCGGATGAGGTGGAAGGCTGGGCCGAGGCGGGGGGGGTGGCACAAAACATTCGCTTTTTGGGGCCGATCAATACCGTGCCGCAGCACCTGCATGCGTGTGACATTTATCTGCTGACCTCCCGCTGGGAAGCATTGCCGATTTCGATTGTCGAGGCATTTCGCGCCGGTGCGCCGGTGGTGGCAACCGATTGCGGGGGCGTATCAGAGCTGGTCGATGACAGCGTGGGCGCGCTATGTGCGGTGGAGGATGCGGCAGGGATTGCCGATGTGCTGAACCGCTTGATCGAAGATCAGGCCTTGCGGCAGGGCAAGGGCCGCGCGGCCTTGGCGCGCAGTGCCGAAAGCCGTTTTGAAGGCGCCGCAGTTCACGCCACATTTGAAGCGACTTACCGCGCGTTGGCTAGGCGCTAAATCAAAAAGGTGCGGCCGCACTGCGCAGGTCTGGCTGGGCGGCGCGTTGCACGGCGGGCGCGCCTTGGGGGCGAATGGTGACATGGTCGCGCAGGCGTGCGACCGAGGCTTCGGCGGATTGATTGTCAACCACCGTGCGCGCCCAGATATCAAGATGCAAGAACCGCAAACGCAGATCCTGATTTGCGGTTTCAATGGTGCGGGCCAGTTGCGCCGACGAGAGGCCCAGCAGATCGCCCAAGGGCGAGCCTTGGAAGAACCGGTCATCCACCTCCATCCGCTGGAAGGTTGTGGTCCAGAAACCGACCTTGATCCTTTGGCTAAGATCGGCGGGCAGGTAACGGTCGGCCACCGCGCGCACCACCCATTTGTCGCGCATGAAGGGATGGGCCTTTTCCCAGACAAGCGGCGAGCGGCGCAGTTTGAAGCGGCCCGGCAGGTTCACGCCAAAGCGGGCAAGGTCGTGATCAAGAAAGGGAAAGCGCGCCTCGATGCTGGCGGCCATGCCCATGGTGTCATTGCGGTGCAAAAGCGTGCGCAGATGGTGGTGCAGATAATCCTGGGTCCAGCCCAATGTCCGGTCGCGCAAGGATTGCGGCAGACGGGCAAGGCCCGCGTCGATCATATCTTGATCGTCGGCATCTTCGCGCCCCGTCATCAGGGACATCACTTCGGCGAAATTGGCCTGACGGTCGGGCGCAAGGATCGGGCCAAAGCCGGGAATGCCCCTTATCGCCGCGCGTACCCCCTTGACCATCCGGTCATATCCGTCGGTCAGGCGCTTGCGGCCAAGCCACGGATAACCAAGGAATAATTCGTCAGACCCTTCGCCCGACAACAGCCCCTTGACGCCGTTCTGGCGGCCAAGTTCGGCCACCATCATCAAAGGCGGGCAGTTCGGGTGATAGCTGAAGGGCTGCTCATAATGTTGCATGACCCGCGGGATCATATCGACAAAGTCCTGCTCTTCGACCTCGACATGAAAAAGCTCCAGCCCCAGATGGCGGGCGAGGGCCTGTGCGGGCTTAAGCTCGGACCAGCTGCCCTTCACCTCGGCGTGAAACAGCGCCATGTCCTTGGTCTGGCGCGCGGCCATTGCGACGATCAGCGAGCTGTCAACGCCACCCGAACAAAACGCGCCCACACGTGCATCGGCGAAGCGGTGGGCGGCGATGGAACGGTCCATCAGCTCTTCAAATTCATCGGTGATGGCGGTGGGGGACATGGCGTTCAGACGCTCGTATTCGCCCGCATCCAAAAACTCGGGCAAGGTGAAGAAGCGCGATATTTCGGGGGCCTTGCCGGGCAAGAGTTCCAACATCCCGCCGGGCGGCAGGCTGTGGATGGCGTCGAACATGGTGTTGCCTTGGGTGGCGCCGGGAAATTTCATCAGATAGGCAAAGACCGCCGCCTGATTTGGGCGCAGATCAAGCCAGGGGCGAAAGGCCTTGGCTTCGGATGCGAAAAACAACGCGTCGGTGGCACCGCAATTGCCTTCGGTCCAATAAAGCGGCTTCATCCCGAACCGGTCGCGCGCCAAGACCAGTTTGCGGGTTTCGCGGTCATAAAATGCAATGGCAAACATCCCCGACAGACGGCGCAAAGCCTCGGCCGTGGGCAGATGGATCAGCATTTGCAACACAACTTCGGTGTCGGAAGTGGTGTGGAAGGCCACACCTTTAGCGGCCAGTTCGCCGCGCAGTTCACGGAAATTATAGACTTCGCCGTTGAACACCATGAGGTAGCGCCCCGAGGGGTCGGCAAAAGGCTGGTTCGAGCGCGCGTCAAGATCGACAAGCGATAGCCGCGCATGGGCCATGCCGACGCCCGGTGCGGTGTCGGCGGAATTTGCATCCGGCC
>JBAUHP010000362.1:0-1697 GCA_049680345.1 Albidovulum sp.
TGGAGGAGGAGCGCCGCCTTGGCTATGTCGGCATTACCCGCGCTGAGCGGCATTGCACCATTTCTTTTGCGGGCAATCGCCGGGTTTACGGGCAGTGGCAATCCGCCCTTCCATCGCGGTTCATCGACGAATTGCCGGTGCGACATGTCGAGGTGCTGACCCCGCCCGGCCTTTACGGTGGCGGCTATGGCGCGGCTGGCATGCGCAGCCAGACATCTGGCGGCATCGAAGACCGCGCAACCAAGGCCGATGTCTATAATTCGCCGGGCTGGAAGCGTATGCAAGACCGCACTGCCACGCGTGGCGTCAGCCAACCGCGCGAGGCCCGTCACACGGTTATCGACCTTGATGCGGTCTCAAGCTTTACCGAGGGTGACCGGGTGTTTCACAAGAAATTTGGCTATGGCTCGATAGAAGCGCTTGAGGGCGACAAGTTGGAGATTGCCTTTGACAAGGCCGGGGTCAAGCATGTTGTGGCAAGCTTTGTCGTGGCGGCCGATGCGGTGGATGATATTCCGTTCTAGGTCTAGCCGTTTTAGATCTATGCAGGTTTCAACCGGCTCATCGCATGCACCAACAGGCCCGCCAGTAACCCCCAAAACGCTCCTCCTATGCCAAATGCGCTGATCCCGGATGCGGCGAATATCAAGGTGGCGGCGGCTGCAAAGCGCCCTTCGGCTGCGTCAAAAGCCGCCCCAAGCGCGCCAATCAGGGGGGTGATCAGGGCCAGCCCGGCCACGGTTGCAATCAAGGACGGTGGCAAGACTGCAAGGCTTGCCAAGATAACCGGGGTGAAGAAGCCAAGACCCAGCCAGACGCCCGCATAGGCCAGCCCGACCTTCCAACGCTGGTATTTATCGGGATGCACATCATCGCCAAGGCAAATCGCCGCCGTGATCGCGGCCATGTTGATCGGATGGGCGGCGAAAAGTGCCGCAATCACCGACAAGCCGCCCGTGACCCCAAGCGCCGCCCGCGCCGGGGGGGTATATCCGGCGGCCTTCAAGACCGCGAACCCGGGCAGGTTTTGCGATGCCATGGTGACAAGATAGAGCGGTAAGCCCAGCCCGAGGATCGCGGCTGTTGACCATTCTGGCGCGGTGAAATGCAGCGTGGGCAAGGCAAATGACCCAATTGGCAAAGCGGCCCCGCCACCAAAGCTGAGTACCAGACCAACACCAAGGGCCGAGAGGACCGCGAAATTCGGTTGCCACAGACGGATGATCAAGAACACCGCGACAATGGGCAAAACCAGGACCGGCAGGCTGACGGCCTGGGTCGGAACCTGAAGGCAAAACGGCAATAACACCCCGCCAAGCATAGCGGCGGCGATTTGTGCAGGGATGCGCGCGATAAGCCGCTCCAGCGGTTTGAAAAGCCCGGTGATCGCGATCAACAGCCCGGCTGTGATGAAGGCACCCACGCCCTCGGCCATGCTGTAACCTGCGGATGAAGCGATCAGTGCCGCACCGGGCGTGGACCATGCCAGCACGATGGGCATCTTGTTCCACATAGACAGGCCGGCGCTGCCAATCGCCTTGGCCAGACATATCGCAAAGACCCATGATGTCGTTTGATCGGCACTGGCCCCAAGTGCGGATGCCGCCGCAAGCACGATGGCGATGCTGGACCCATAGCCGACCAAGGCGGCGACGGCTGCTGCGGATATCAGGGAAAACCTCATGGGCGCCTCGCAT
>JBAUHP010000363.1:0-3730 GCA_049680345.1 Albidovulum sp.
GGCCCTTATGCAAGCGCGGCTTGAAACCCCCCTTACCATCGCCGCAATCGCGCGAAAGCTTGGCCTTTCACAGCGGCGGCTAGAGATGCTTTTTGCCAAAAAGCTTGGCATCAGCCCAGGGCGATTCTTCCTTGATCTGAGGCTGGATGAGGCGCGGCGTATGGTGACCGACAGCCATAATTCGATTCAAGACATCGCGCTAAGCTGCGGTTTTTCGAGCCAAATGGCGTTTTCCCGCGCCTTTCGCGCCCGTTTCGGCCAAAGCGCCAGCGCGGTGCGAAATGCGCAGCCCTGACAGGGCCATCAATAGGGCATCGGATGCGCCCGATGGGCGGCCGAAATCGCCGCCAGTACCTCTTGCGAAAGCGTCAAATCCTGCGCGCCCAAGGCCGTGGCAAGCTGCACGGGCGTCGTTGCCCCGATAATCGGCACGGTGCGCGCTGGCCGTGTTGTCGTCCAGGCAATGGCCATTTGCACCGGGTCAATCCCGGCCTTCCTTGCGATGTCAAGATAGGCCTCTACCGCCCCCCAAAGTCGCGGCGTGACCCGCCCGCCCAGTTCAGGGTTAAGTACGCGGCGCGAGGGCTCAGGTGTTACATCGCCCTGATATTTTCCGCTTAAAAGCCCGCAGGCTATCGGCGAAAAAGCCAAAAGCGCGATGTCTTCATAATGCGCAAGCTCGGCCAGATCGGTGTCCCAAAGCCTGCATAGAAGAGAGTATTCGTTTTGAATGCTGATCGGGCGCGCCACACCGGCCTCATCCGCCAGCCGCAACCACTGCGCCATGCCCCAGGCACTTTCATTCGAAAGCCCCCAATGGCGGATCTTACCCGATGCCAGCGCCCGGCCCAGTTCTTGAATGCAGTCTTCCATATTGCCCAAAACCGCCGCGCGGTCATTGTGACTTGGATCATAGCCCCAGTTTTGGCGAAACTGGTAACTGCCGCGATTGGGCCAGTGAAACTGGTATATATCAATCCTATCGGTGCAAAGCCGTGCCAGTGATTCATCAATGGCCCCGGCAATCCCGGCACCATCAATCGGCGCCCCGCCGCGCGAGCGCGATCCCGCCCCTGAAATCTTGGTGGCAATCACCCAATCATCGCGCCGTCCGGTCTTGGCAATCCAGCTGCCGATGATGCTTTCCGTTCGCCCCACCGTCTTTGCCGAGATCGGGTTGACCGGATACATCTCGGCGGTATCAAGGAAATTGACGCCCGCATCCAGGGCCTGATCCATCTGCGCATGGCCCTCGGCCTCGGTGTTTTGCGTCCCCCAGGTCATCGTGCCCAGACAGATTTCAGAGACGCGCAAAGCGCCGCCAGCAAGCATAACAGATTTCATTCCGGGGCCTTTCGTTGGGGCAAAGCGAGGCAGGGGCAAAGCGAGGCGGGGGTAAAGCGTGGCGCGACTTTGCGCTTTTGCCGTGGGTGGGGTCAAGGTGCGCGAAGCATCACATGAAAATGACGCAAGGGTTTGCGAGAATGGGTTAGACTGGCCCAGCGTCTGGCCCCGCATCTGGCCGCCAGATGACGATCGCCCTGTCATGAAAGGCCATACATTTGCATTCATCCCGACATTTTGCGGTTTGGGCCACGGCGCTGGCCATTCACCTGGCTGTGAGCACGCAGGCTTGGGCCAACCCCCAGCGCTATCACCTTGATGCCGCAGCCTCTGAGGTCGGGTTTACGGTAAAGGTGGGCCAAACCCCCCTTAGCGGGCAGATGCCGGTCGCGCGCGCGGATCTGATGCTTGATTTTTCCCGCGCCGCCGACAGCCGTATCAGCGTAACCCTTGACGCCGCCCGCGCTAAAATTGGCCTGCCCTTTGCCGCGGCCGCGATGAAGGGCGATCAAGTGCTTGATACCGCACGCTTCCCCGAGATTACCTTTACCAGTACCCGGCTGAAGGCGTCAGGCCAAAAAGCCAGCATCGCGGGCCATGTCACCATTCGCGGCATCACCCGGCCCATCACCCTTGATGCCCAGCTGTTCAGGGCGCAAGGCAGTGCCAAGGGCGATCTTGACCGCCTGTCGGTGCACATCACCGGATCAATCAAGCGCAGCGATTTCGGGGCCAGCGGTTTTGCCGAAACGGTCGGCGACATTGTGATCGTCACTATCAAGGCGCGGATCCTTCGCGATGGTGTGAATTAAGAAAATCACCATGCGGCGCAGTTTGCCTCTGGGCATTTGCGCCGCGACTGGACATGGTGGCGCGATAACCCCAGACCCGTGAAGCCGCCCACCAAATGCGCCTCTTGATTTCCTTTGCCGCCCTTTTTCTTTCGGTCGTGTTTTTGCAACTCGGCACCGGCGGGGTTGCCCCCCTTGATGCGATCTCGGGTGCCAGTCTTGGCTTTGCCAATTCCGAAATCGGTACATTGGGTTCTGCGCATTTCTTTGGCTTCTTTATCGGCTGCTGGTGGGCGCCGCGGCTTATGGGGGCGGTTGGCCATTCGCGGTCTTTTGCCGCTTTCACCGCCGCCGGCACGATCGGCATCATCGCCCATATGATGGTGGTCGATCCGGTTGCTTGGGCAATTTTGCGCATGCTTTCAGGGCTTTGCGTCGCAGGTTGCTACACGATCATCGAGGCATGGATACAAGCCAAAGCCACCAATCAGACCCGTGGCCGGGTGATGGGCGTCTACCGCATTGTCGATACCGGCGGCTCATTGGCCGCGCAGATGGTCATCGGCGTTCTGAGCCCCGCCGCCTATTTTTCCTATAACCTTCTGGCGATCTTGTGCTGTGCTGCACTTTTGCCCATCGTCGTCACCAAAAGCACAGAGCCTCACACACCCGCCGCCCCCCGCTTACGCCCGCGTCTGGCCTGGGATCGCTCGCCCCTCGCCGCCGTTGGGGTTGTGGTTTCGGGCATCACCGGGGCCGCATTTCGCATGGTCGGCCCGATCTACGGGTTGGAGGTTGGCCTTTCCGCCGACAAGATCGCCTTCTTCTTGGCAGCCTATGTGCTTGGCGGCGCATTGGTTCAACTGCCGGTGGGGTGGTTGGCCGACCGATACGATCGCCGCTATGTGCTGATCGGGCTGTCGATGGCGGCGATCTTGGCTTGTGCAATGACCATTGGCGTCTCAAGCTTCGGCTCGGGTGCGATCTATTTCGCCGCCGCCTTCTTTGGCGCCACGACCATGCCGATCTTTTCGGTATCAACCGCACATGGTCACGACTTCGCCAGTGACGAGGAACGGGTAGAGCTTTCTGCCGCCTTCATGTTCCTTTATGCCATCGGCGCCATCGCCTCGCCGCTGATTGCCGCGCAGCTGATCGACAGCTTCGGCGCCTCGGCGATGTTCGTCTTTTTGACGGTTGCGCATGTCATGCTCATCGCATTCGGGCTATTGCGGATGCGCGCGCGCCCCGCGCCGCAAGACCGCACGTCCTATGTGAACATGCCGCGCACATCCTTCTTGATCGGCCGTTTGCTTGGCCGGACACGGGGCAAACGCTAAGCGGTGACCACACTGACACGGCCGGATTGCCCAGACGATACGCAAGCCCCTTAGGTTTCAATCCCACATACAACCAAGTTACTGCTTTGATTTGGTAAAAATGGTGCCCAGGGGCGGAATCGAACCACCGACACGAGGATTTTCAATCCACTGCTCTACCCCTGAGCTACCCGGGCACCGGGAACGGGGCTTCCGTTCGGGTTTCAGCGTTCTAGGCGAGCTTCTGGGCACTGTCCAGAGGCTTTCGGGCAAAAA
>JBAUHP010000364.1:0-3731 GCA_049680345.1 Albidovulum sp.
GTTGGCCCGGATGTATTGCTGCGCGGTCACGGCGATTGCACCTTCACCGAGGCCTCCGCTGAATGGGGCTTTGCCCCGCGCGATGCATGGACCACCGCCTTTACCGCAACTTGGGAGAGGGGTCAGACAAGGCCCACGCTGGTCTTCGGCCACTACGTGGACCGCGCAAACCCCGAAGGCCCGTTCGGCGCTTGCGACACATCAGATCTTTACCGTCCCAAGAACGGCACATATGGCGCGCCGGAGATCATTGCGCCGGGTTTTTGCACGCTTTCGATGCTGATCAGCGATTGGCAACGCGCGGGCACCCCGGAACTTCGTATTTCAAACGACCGGCATTATTTCGTCAAAAATGGCTATGAGCAGATGTTCCGCCTGAACCCTTTGACCGAGCGTCAGGAAGATTGGCCTAAAATCGCCCTTTGGGGGATGGGCATCGCCAGCCAGGACATCACCGGTGACGGCCTGCCTGAGGTGATGATGACCTCCATGGGCGATCAGCTTTTGCAATTCAACACTGGGTCCGGCTTTGAGAACGTGCCTTACTCTATCGGAACTTACGCACAGCGCCCCTTCAACGGAGGTGATGGCCGCCCCTCAACAGGCTGGCACGCCGAGTTTGGCGATATTGATAATGACGGGCGGATGGACCTGTTCATCGCCAAAGGCAATGTCGAGGAAATGCCGTCCAACGCCATGAACGACCCCAATAATTTATTGATGCAAAAGCCAGACGGAACTTTTGCCGAAACCGCCGATTTGGCCGGAATAGACACTGTAAACCGGTCGCGCGGCGCCGGGTTGGCGGATCTTGACGGCGATGGGCGGCTGGATCTTGTGGTTATCAATCGCCGCGCGCCGATGGAGGTTTGGCAAAACGCCACTAAAGATACCGGCCATTGGCTGGCGGTTGATCTGCGCATGTCCAACAACTCAAGGGCGGTCGGCGCTTGGGTGGAGGTAAGGGCAGGAGGCAAGATGATCGCGCGCGAAGTGACCGTTGGTGGCGGGCATGCCGGCGGACAGGCCTTGCCGATTCACTTCGGGCTGGGCGCGTCTGAATCGGCCGAAGCCAGAGTGATTTGGCCCGATGGCCAAGTCACCGGCTGGGCCATGTTTGCCGCCGATCAGACCACCCAGATCTCGCGCTAACGGTCCACCGGCAAGCCGCTTGGTACGGCATCGGGCACGCCAAGCCGCCCCTCGATGGCGCCCTGATCGCGAAGACTTTCCAAAAAGGCGATGATCTGCGCGATTTCTTCGGGCGTCAGATCCACCGTTGGCGCGTTTGCCGCAGCCATTGCAATAGCGGCCATATCAACGGGGTTCTTGACGATCGCTAGGTCGTCCTTAAGGCCCTGAAACACCGGCAGTAACGCCTGACCCAGATCGTAATTTTCCATCCCACGTCCCGGCTGGATGTGGTGGGCAAGATAGGCAGTCAAGTCGCGGTAAGCACCGGCATGGCCCCAAGGCCCCGTCACCGTGACGTTGCGCAAGGATGGGGTGCGAAAGGCATAGGCATCCTCGATTTGGTTGGTGACCCGCATGCGGCC
The DNA here is from genome assembly GCA_049680345.1 of Albidovulum sp. Taxonomy (GTDB): domain Bacteria; phylum Pseudomonadota; class Alphaproteobacteria; order Rhodobacterales; family Rhodobacteraceae; genus TMP-24. The sequence goes on from JBAUHP010000364.1 coordinate 1,557, forward strand.
GGTGTCGCGCGAATGGTTTTCAAACCGTTCTGCCTTGCCGGGGCCTATTTGCGGATCGGCCATAGCGTGAAAGCCATGATCGGTCTGGAATTTGCCCGAATGGCACGTAGCGCAACCGGCCGGGCCATAAAACAGTGCCATGCCGACCTCTGCCTCGGGGGGAAGGGGTACGCCGTCTCGCAAATAGGCATCAAAAGGCGCATTATCGGCGCGCCACTCAAAAGCGATGAATGCAGCCATTGCATTGGCGATATCGGTGAATTCTATGGGCCGACCGGCGGAAATCTCAGGATAGACGGCGGCAAAGCTTTCGCGGTATTTCGCAATTGCAGCGACCCGTTTTGACAAAATATCCCACGCCCCGCCCGGTACCGTCAGCATACCTTCACGCACCGCGATTGATACATCGCTTTCGGCGTAATGCCCGGCCATCTCATCTGGCGATAAAACCGGAAACATAGCTTGCGCGGCCAGCACCGAATGAAACCCAACCACCATCGATTCGTCCAATGGCGTGCGCAGGCCGGACGGGCGGGTCGGGTCTTCCTCAATCCGGCCATCGGCGAACATGCTTTTGAACTCCAGCGCGCCAAGGTTGAAAAGTGCGGGCGCATTGCGCGGGATTCGCTGCTCGGGCATGTTATCCGGATCTGCGGTGCGCGCGGGTCCAAGGCCAATGCCGCCATCGCCAAGCCCCAAGGACACACCGTCAGAGGTCCCGAAACGCGGGTGATGGCAGGTCGAACAGGCAATATTGCGCCCCCCCGACAAAATCGGATCATAAAACAAAAGCTGCCCCAACTTCGCCTCGGCCGCCACTACCGGGCGGTAATCATCATCGGTAATTGGTGGCGGCAGGTCGGCCGCCACGGCACCCGCCCCCCAAAATATCACGAAAATGCCAGCCCGGATCATGGTATTCCCCGCCAAATCTACCCGCGCAACCGCAGTCTTACAGATCACTGCATGCAGGCGCGCAAAAGGCAAGTTTGACCGTACCGCCAAAGGGGCCTTAGGGTTGGCTCCAGTCACAAAAGGCAAACCGATGACGGCGTATTCAGCCCCGATTTCTTCTTTTCCAGCCCGCTTGGCTCGCGCCATTTGGGCCGCCCTGGACAAACGCCATGTTGGCCTGATCGCCGCTGGCGTAGCGTTCTATTCGATGTTTGCTATTTTTCCCGGCATGGCCGCTATCATCGCGCTTTGGGGCATCTTTTCGGATCCGGTGGTGATGCAAGATTACCTTGCGAACCTGCACGGGCTGATCCCCGAGGCGGCTTTTGGTCTGATAGAGACGCAGATGAATGCACTGATTTTGGCCCACTCAAGCGGCTGGCGCTGGGCCACGGTCTTGCCGCTTGCGATCGCCCTTTATTCGGTTCATTCGGCGGTTTCGGCTCTTATTTCGGGTCTGAATGCCGTGCAAGAACGCGGCCATCGGGCGGGTTTCATGCGGCTGGCCGGTTCATTGGCGATAACGACCGCACTGATGGTCGTCATCCTGCTGGCGCTGGCGATGGTGGTTGCCGTTCCGCTTTTGCTTAGCTTTTTACCGCTTGGCCCCCTGGCGGCGCTGATCTTGCGGTTCTTGCCTTGGGCTGTCTTGATCATTGTCGTCAACGCAACCTTGGGCCTGTTTTACCGATTTGGGGCCACGGCTGCGGAAAAGCGCCACCGCTGGATAAGTACCGGCAGTGTCGCCGCCGCCGTACTTTGGGCTTTGGTGTCCTTTGCGTTTTCACTCTACCTTGAGAATTTTGGCAGCTATAACCGTGTCTACGGTGCGATTGGCGCTGTCATTGCCTTGATGATGTGGCTTTATCTTTCGGCCTATATTGTGCTTTTCGGCGCAGTCTTGAATGCCGAACTGGCGCGACTGCGACGCACGCCTCAATAATCTTTGTTGAAAAAGATACCGACACCCGTGGTGCCGTCTGTTCCCACAGTACCGCGCAAGCTCAAGTCTGAGTTCAGATCCAGGTTCAGGTCAATCTGGCTTTTGCCGTCAGCCCCAACAGAGGCTTCGGAATAGATCTTATCAGACAGGTATTTTCCGGCCTTAAGTGCGGCATCTCCGTCTTCGTCGGCAGTAATATCCAGATCGTCGAGCTTGAAGTTCTTGCGCAACCGCACGACAATTCCTTCGCCACCACGGCCTGTTAATGTCGCAACCGC
>JBAUHP010000365.1:0-3362 GCA_049680345.1 Albidovulum sp.
GGGCCAAGGTAGCGGTCTGAGTTCCACCAATAGCTTGGGCAAGAGGTCGAGCAGCAGGCACACATGACGCATTCATATAGCCCGTCAAGCTTGGCGCGGTCACCGACCGATTGCTTCCATTCCTTGGCGGGGCGGGTTGTCTTGGTTTCCAGCCACGGCATGATCGAGGCGTGCTGGGCGTAGAAATGCGTGAGGTCCGGGATCAGATCCTTGACCACCGGCATATGCGGGAGGGGGTAGATTTTGACATCACCCTTCACCTCATCCAGCCCGTAGATGCAGGCCAAAGTGTTGATGCCGCCGATGTTCATGGCGCAAGATCCGCAGATGCCTTCGCGGCACGAACGGCGGAAGGTCAGCGTTGGGTCAATCTCATTCTTGATCTTGATCAGCGCGTCGAGGATCATCGGGCCGCATTGATCCATATCCAGAAAATAGGTGTCGACCCGGGGGTTTTCGCCATCATTGGGGTTCCAGCGGTAGATGCTGAACTTGCGGATATTGGCGCCCGAGGGCTTCGGCCAGGTCTTGCCGACACGGATCTTCGAGTTTTTGGGAAGAGTGAACTGGACCATGGTCTAGGTTCCTTTCAGAGGCGGCGCTGCATCCGCTAATTTATTCTGATGATTGGACAAAGCCGATGTGGTTGGCGCCGTGTGAGCATGCCGCCGATGCGACAATGCCGCCGCGCCGACCGGATCAGCGATCTTGGCATGATTTTCATCTTCCTGGGCGGCACCGCGTGCCAGGATCGCGGCGTCAAAGTCCGGATCGGCCACCAGCTCTGCCGCATCGGTACCGGCCGCAAGCGGAAAGGCGGCGGGGTCAACATCGTGGCGTTTGCAGATCGTATCAATATAGCTGCCCGTGGGTGGCAGCCCGTCATGTTCGGCGATCAGATGCAGCTTGGTCGCCCCGAAAAGGTGGACGGAAAGTGTCTCGGGCGTCTCGAAAGCGGCGTGATCCGCCTTGGGGTCCAGCAACTGCACACAGGTGTTGTGGTTCACTGGATAAAGCGCCGGTTGTGGCAAGACATGCGCAACCTCGCCGGTCCGATGCAAAGCCTTGTTGAGGATCATCGGCCCGGAAACGCTCCATTTGAATGTCTCGATGCCCCAGCGAAGGCCACTTGCCTTCTTGGCAAGGCGAAAAGCCTTGCGGCGCTCGGGAAACCACCAGGGGATCGGGTTCGGATCATGCAAGAAATCACGGATCAGGCGCAGCGCTTCGGAAGCCCGCGGCAGCCTGAGAACGCCGTTATTCGGCTTGAGCTTTTGGGGGTTGGTTGTGCCGACAAGATAGCCCTCGATCGGCTCTAGCCTGCGCACACAATAGGCATCAAGATCGGCCCAGATGAAATCGGTTTGCGCCAGCAGATCAATGCGGAAAACATCCGAATAGACCCCGGCGGCGAAACGGCGGGTCAGCCCGGAAAAATCAAACTCTGGCGCGCCAAATTCCTGCGCATCGCGCAAGATCACCCCGTCCGGGACATCCGCCACCGGGCCGAGGGTGAAAAGCGTCACCTCATGGCCCTGCGCCATGAAAGACTTCAGCACGGTAATCTCAATATAAGACAGCCGGTCGCCGATCCAGAGGCTTGCGACGGGTAAAGCCGCAGTCATGGTGTGGTCCAACCCGGCAAGGTGTATAGTGGCCGCGAGGGCGGTTGGCCGGATTTTTGTGCGACGCATGCGTCATAGATGGCGGATGGGTCGCGGCCTTGCAGATAGTCAGAGGAAACAGAGATTTCGCCTTTGAACCGGGCACCGCCGCCAGACCCGGTGCCAATCGCGACCTTGCCGCGCGGATGGGCCGCAAGGCGGGCGCGTTCAAAGCACTGGCGTTCGGCCTGCGCCACGGTCATCGGGCCGCAGCCGACAAGCAAGGCTAGGGGTAAACCGGCCACCGCGGCCATGACCTTGCGGCCCAAGACCTTATCCGCCCACATATTTGCGTCCGTTGTTGCAATAATAGCCAGAGCCACCGCGCATATCGAGGCCGCTGCGGCAGGTGCCGCGCGATTTCTTGGCCGGGTTTTGTGCGGGCGCGGTGCCATAGGTGTAGTGGCGGGTCTTGGTGCCCCCCGAGGCGTCCACCGTATAGTGCTGGTTTGTCTCGGGCGCGGTGCTGATCCCGGCAACTGCGGCCTTTGAACGGATACAGGTGTTGATCGCGGCGGCCCCGGCCTCGGTGCCATCCGCACCCGGCCGTACCACTGGGGCGGCCACTCCGGCGGGATATTCGTAGCTGCCTTGCGGCTGGATCTCTGCGATGCATTGCAGCGGCAGGTCAGGCCCGGAACTGCCGGCACAGGACGACAGGGCGAAGCTTGCGCCAACCGCAAAGCCCAAAAGCGTCAGACGTTGCAGATGTGCCATCAGTAAACCCGCGCCTTGGGGGCGATTTTCTTCAAATCAATGCCGCCGTCTTTTTGGGTTGTCAGCGGATCAAGATGGACCGGCCGGGTCGACAGCTTGACCTTGTTGCCATCGACATGGGCAAGGGAATGGACCCGCCATTTCTTGTCGTCACGGTTCGGGTAGTCTTCATGCGCATGGGCGCCGCGACTTTCCTTGCGCGCCTCGGCGGCGACGATGGTGGCAAGCGCGTTGGGCATCAGATTGGCAAGCTCCAGCGTTTCCATCAGGTCGGAATTCCACACCAAGGAACGGTCGGTGACATGCAGATCATCCATCTTGGCGGCAACGGCGATCATCTTTTCCATACCCTCTGCCAAAGTCTTGTCGGTGCGGAACACGGCGGCATCGGCTTGCATGGTTTTTTGCATCTCCAGCCGCAGATCGGCGGTTGAGGTGGCACCATTGGCATGGCGCAAACCGTCGAACCGGCCCAGCGCGCGGTCAACTTCGGTGGTATTGACCGGCTGGTTGCGTTCTTTGGGGTTCACAACCTCGCCCGCGCGGATCGCGGCGGCGCGGCCAAAGACCACAAGATCGATGAGAGAGTTCGACCCAAGACGGTTGGCCCCATGCACCGAGGCACAGCCCGCCTCGCCCACGGCCATCAGGCCCGGCACCACGGCATCGGGGCTGGTCTTGGTCGGGTTCAGCACCTCGCCCCAGTAATTCGTGGGGATACCGCCCATATTGTAGTGAACGGTCGGCAAAACCGGGATCGGCTCTTTGGTCAGATCGACGCCGGCGAAGATACGCGCGGATTCCGAGATGCCGGGCAAGCGCAGCGCCAGCGTTTCGGGCGGCAGGTGGTTAAGATGCAGGTGGATATGGTCCTTGTTCGGCCCCACCCCGCGCCCTTCGCGAATCTCGATCGTCATGCAGCGCGAAACCACATCGCGGCTGGCCAGATCCTTGTAGGTAGGTGCGTAGCGTTCCATGAAC
>JBAUHP010000366.1:0-9000 GCA_049680345.1 Albidovulum sp.
CTACGAAAGCTATCTGCGCACGCTTTTCAGTGACACCCCGCAGGTCACCGATAAATCCATCCAGACCTATATGTATCTGGGTCTGATGAAGCTTGCCTTGCCAAATGCCCGCTTCATCGTGGTGCGCCGCGATCCGCGTGACACGCTTTTGTCGATCTTCAAGAACAAGTTCCCGGATGACACCCACAACTATGCCTATGATCAGCGCGATCTGGCGCTTTACTACAAGACCTTCGTTGAGATGATCGACTTTTGGCGCGATCTGGTGCCGGACTGGTTCTATGAGGTCGAATATGAGGCGCTGGTTGCCAACCCCGAAGATGAATCGCGCAAACTGATCGCGGCTTGCGGGCTTGAATGGGAAGATGCCTGTCTCAACTTCCACCAAAACAAACGCAAGGTCGAAACGCTTAGCCTGTATCAGGTGCGTCAGCCGATTTCGGGCGGGTCGGTGAAAGGCTGGAAGCGGTATGAGGCAGAGCTTGCACCAATGCTGACAACCTTGCGGGAGAATGGCCTTGTCACTGACTGACATCATTACTCGGATCGCGGCGGCCGAACGCGCCAATGGCCGTGCGCCGGGGTCGGTTCAACTGATCGCCGTATCAAAGGTGCAGCCCTTGGACCGGGTCAGGGCGGTGCTTGACGCTGGTCAGCGCCTGTTTGGCGAGAATTATGTGCAAGAGGCACAGGCAAAATGGCCGGGGCTGCGCAAAGATTTTGACGGGATTTCAGTGCATATGATCGGCCCTTTGCAGACCAACAAGGCCAAGATCGCGGTTGATCTTTTTGACGCCATCCACACGCTTGATCGCCCGTCGCTGGCCGACAAGCTGGCGCGGCTGGCCGAAGCGCGCGGTGCCTGCCCCGATCTGTTCGTGCAGGTAAATACCGGGGCAGAGCCGCAAAAGGCCGGTGTCTTGCCCGAGGCATTGGACGCCTTTATCACCGATTGCCGCGCCATGGGCCTGCCGCTTGCAGGCCTGATGTGCATTCCGCCCGAAGGCGAAGACAGCAGCCCGCATTTCGCCATGCTGGCAGCCATGGCCAAACGCAACGGCCTGACTGGCTTGTCGATGGGGATGAGTGGTGATTTTGAAGCGGCGATTGCAGCAGGCGCCACCCATGTACGGGTCGGGTCCGCGATTTTTGGCGCGCGAAGCTATCAATGACCGCTCATCGGCCCCAACGGACCTCTTCGCTCTGAAGACGCCTGTAAGGGCGGATGAAGAGCCGCGTTCCAGGCATTGCGCGATTGGCGATCCACAAAAGATGATCGGGCCGAAAGGCCAGACACCCCGCCGTCGGAAAGCCGGGGCGGCGCCAGGCGTGGATAAAGATCGCCGAGCCGCGCCCCGGCACCGCATCGGGCCAGTTCCAGTCGGTGATCAGCACGATATCATAAAGCCGATCGGCACGGCGCAGCCGTTCTTGGCTGGGGCCGAAGGGTTTGCGGACCAGATGGTTGTAGCTTGGATGGTCCGGCGCATCGCACCAGCGGTCCTCCAGCCCGATGGGCTGTGCCCAGCCCGGCAAGGCCGCCGCCGCCACCCGGTCGGCGCGGTATAAAAGCCCCACGATCTGGTGAATGCCCGCCGGGGTGGCGCCGTCCCCCTCGCGTTTGTCTCGGGATATGCCACCGCGTCCGAGTGAGGTCGGGAACCTTCGCCCCAAATATTGCAGCCCCATGGGCGTCAGCACCATATCGGATGGCGTCACAGCAGATGCCCCGATTTCGCGGCTTTAGTGGCCAGATATGCCGCGTTTTGCCGGGTTTTGCCAACCGCAAGTGGCACCCGTTCGACCACGTCAATGCCGGTCGCTTGCATCATTGCTATCTTGGCGGGGTTATTGGTCAAGAGCCGGACTGCGCTAAACCCCATGCGTTTCAAGATCTCGGCTCCGGTGCGAAAATCACGCTCGTCATCCTCAAATCCCAGCCGGTGGTTCGCCTCGACCGTGTCAAAGCCTTGATCTTGCAGTGAATAAGCCCGCATCTTATTGGCAAGACCAATGCCGCGACCTTCCTGGTTCAGGTATAAAAGCACCCCCGCCCCGGCCCCATTCATCTGCTGCAAGGCCGCGTCAAGCTGCGTGCCGCAATCGCATTTCAGACTGCCCAGCACATCCCCGGTGAAGCAGGCCGAATGCAGCCGCGCCAGAACCGGCTTGTCGCGGGCGGGCGTGCCGATCTCGATCGCGTAATGTTCCTCGCCGCCATTGTCGGGGCGAAAGATCTGTAGCCGCCCGGCCTCTGCGGCCGCCATCGGCACCCGTGCGGCGGCCACCGGATGCAGGGAGATTGACGCCTCCAGATCCGGGGCCGTTGCCAGATCGACAAAGCTCAGCCCCTCGGCCGCCGCAAGCGCATGCCCGCCCGCAATCTCTTGCACCAAAGCCGCAGGCAAAAGATGAGCGGTTTTGGCGAGGGCAATGGCTGCGCGGTGCAGATCGGCGGGGCCTTCGCGGCACACCCGAAACGGCCCCTTCATCGGCATGGCCAGATCGTCTGCCGGATCGGCCATTGCCGCGACCCAATCAAGCCCCGCATCGCCTGGCAGCAAGACCCGCACCAGATCACCGTCATAGGCCGCCAGCTTCAGCGTCTCGGCCCGCCGCGCGGTAATCGCCAGCACCGGCTGGCCAAGCGCGCGCAACTGACCAAGCCGCGCCTTGCCCAGAACCTCGGCGGCGATCACCAGCGCGAACCGGTCGCCATGGGCCAACACGACCGGCACCCCCATGCGCAGATCAGCGCGGGCGCGGTTCAGACGTTCAACAGAATTTGGACCAAGTCGCATCGGGATTCCGTGTAAGGGACCCCCCCTAGATAGTCGTAGCGTTGGGAAATTGAAACATATCTCGGGTTTGCGACACGTCCGCGTGAAATCTTTGTCGCATATCTTGCCAAACCCGGCGGCAAGCGCATCTTACCCATAGGAAGCGGAGACCCAAGATGGCAAACCTGAAGAAAATCCTGCTGGTAGATGACGACGAAGACCTGCGCGAGGCATTGGCCGAACAGCTTATTTCGACCGATGATTTCGAAGTGTTCGAGGCAGGCTCTGGCAATGAGGCGGTCGAGAAGACCAAAGGCGCAAGCTATGACCTTGTGGTGCTGGACGTCGGCCTGCCCGATACCGATGGCCGCGAATTATGCCGCAAACTGCGCAAGCTTGGCGTCAAATGCCCGGTCTTGATGCTGACAGGCCATGACACCGATGCAGATACCATTCTTGGGCTTGATGCCGGGGCCAATGATTATGTGACCAAACCGTTCAAATTCCCGGTGCTGCTTGCCCGTATCCGCGCCCAGCTGCGCACGCATGAGCAGTCAGAAGATGCGGTCTTTGCGCTTGGGCCTTACACGTTCAAACCGGCCATGAAGATGTTGATCGACGAGAAGGACAAAAAGATCCGTCTGACCGAAAAAGAGACCAATATCCTCAAATATCTTTACCGCTCCGGTGACGGTGTGGTGGCCCGCGATGTGCTTCTGCACGAGGTCTGGGGCTATAACGCCGGGGTCACAACCCATACGCTGGAGACACATATTTACCGTCTTCGACAAAAAATAGAACCAGATCCGTCCAATGCTCGCCTTCTTTTAACCGAATCAGGTGGATATAGGTTGGCACCATGAGTTCCCCTGGTCGCATCGGGGTTATGATGCGACATCCTCCCTGTTGGACTGGCCCGGGCTTCGGCCCGGGTCTTTTTTGCCAAATGCCGGGTTATTCCAACGGCTATTCCACCGGCGTCGATGTTGACGCGGGCAGGGTAAGATCGGCCACGAACGGATAGGCGAAGGCCACAAGCTGTTGTTGCTGCGGCCCGTCGATGCGGGTGAAATACCACTTCTTGTCTTCCAAAATCGCCAGCAATGGCTGTGTATTGCGGGTGGTTTTGTCTTTGGTTATCGCCGTAAACTCGGTGCCAACCAAAACCCAAGTCACCACGCTGCCATCGGCCAATGTGACGTCTTGCACATCAAACGGCCCCTGATCCGATTTAAACTGACGGATCTTGGTGGCCTTCAACAGCTCTGCCGTTTGTGCGACCAGCGTCTCTTCAAGCTTTTTCGCCTCTACCCCCGAGGTTCCGGCAAAGACATTGATGACGCGAGGCGGAATTGTGGCCACAACCTTTTGGGCATTCGCCGCCGCCGAGGCGCGCAGATAGCCATCCACGGCCTTAATCAGGCTTGCTTCATTCGCCTCCGTAAGTGGGCGGGCATGAAGTGGAAGGGCCAGAAGTGCCGCAAGAATGGTCGAAACAAGGATGCGCATGCGAGATCACCTTTCAATGGAACTGCCCCAGATGTCGCATGTCAGGGCGCGCCCCTCAAGGGGCAGGTGCCGCCGGGTTGCGGATTGCTGCGGCGCGTGGCTTGGTCTAGGTTCGATATTCAAGCGCATCGGAGGGGCAAATGGCATTCACAATCGCAACCTGGAACATCAATTCGGTGCGACTGCGCGAAGGGCTGGTGGCCAAGCTTTTGCGTGATGAGGCACCGGATGTCTTGTGCTTGCAAGAATGTAAAAGCCCGGTCGAGAAGATCCCGACTGAAGGCTTTGCCGAACTGGGTTACCGCCACATGGTTGCGCGCGGGCAAAAGGGCTATAACGGCGTCGCGATCTTGTCGAAACTGCCGATGATGGATGCGGGCGACAAGGATTTCGCCAGCCTTGGCCATGCCCGCCATGTGGTGGCCCGGCTGGAAAACGGCGTCACCATCCACAATTGCTATGTGCCCGCCGGCGGCGATATTCCCGACCGTGCACAAAATGAAAAATTCGGCCAAAAGCTCGATTACCTGACCGAGATGCGCGATCATTTTCGTTGGGAACGCCCCGAGCGCGCGATCCTTGTCGGTGATCTCAATATTGCGCCGCGCGAAGATGATGTCTGGAACCACAAGGCGCTTTTGAAAATCGTCAGCCATACCCCGATAGAGGTCGAACATCTTGCGGCCACGCAAGAGGCAGGCGGTTGGGTCGATGTCACGCGCCAAGATATCCCCCAAGGCCCGCTTTACAGCTGGTGGTCCTACCGCAGCCCGGATTGGGCCGCAGCCGACAAGGGCCGCCGTCTTGACCATATCTGGGCGACACCCGACATTTCCAGCGCCGCCCACAGCAGCCGCATCTTGCGCGATGTGCGCGGCTGGGAACAACCGTCAGATCACGTACCGGTATTCGCAAGCTTTGATCTTTAGGCACGAATTTCCGCCCTTCTAGGCCTTGGACTTTCGCTGGTGCGCGCGCATATTAGGACCAAGCAATGGTTTTTGGGGAAAAAGAGATGCTCGAATTTGGCCAACCGACGGAGCCGGCGGCAGCAACCGGGCCGCTGATCAAAGACGGCACCGAAGCCACCTTCATCCCTGATGTGATCGAGGCCAGTCAGGACGTTCCGGTTATCGTTGATTTCTGGGCGCCGTGGTGTGGGCCGTGCAAGACATTGGGTCCGGCACTTGAGGCTGCGGTAACGGCCGCCAAGGGCCGGGTGCGCATGGTCAAGATCAACGCCGATGAGAACCCCGCGATTGTGACGCAACTGCGCATCCAATCGCTTCCTACCGTCTATGCCTTTTGGCAAGGCAAGCCGGTTGATGGGTTTCAAGGCGCCATCAGCGGCCCCGACATCAAGGCCTTTATCGGTAAGCTGTCCGATCTCGCCGGTGATGGCGGCCTTGGCGAGGCGATTGAAGCCGCCGAGGCGATGTTGACCGAAGGGGCCGCCGTCGATGCCGCCGAAACCTTCGCCGCGATCTTGGGGGAAGAGCCGGAAAATGCCGCCGCTTACGGCGGGCTGGTACGCGCGCATCTGGCCTTGGGCAATCTTGATCAAGCCGACGGGCTATTGGCTGCGGTCCCCGCCACGCTTGCAACCTCGGTCGAGGTGGAGGCCGCCCGCGCCCAGCTTGACCTGTTGCGTCAGGCCGCCGATGCAGGCCCGGTGGCCGAATTGCAGGCATTGGTCGATGCCGATCCCGCGAACCCGCAGGCCCGCTTTGATCTGGCCCTTGCCTTACACGCGTCTGGCGATGTCGATGGGGCCGTGGATCAGCTGCTGGATCTTTTCCGCCTTGACCGCGACTGGAACGATGGCGCCGCCAAGACCCAGCTTTTCAAGATATTCGACGCGCTGAAACCGGCCGACCCCATCGTCTTGAAAGGCCGGCGCAGATTGTCATCGATGATCTTCGTGTGATCCCCGAAAGCCGCGGCCCGCAAGGAACGCAAAACCATGAACCCGACCGATCTTCCGACAACCATCCCGCTTTTCCCTTTGCCCGGGGCCTTGTTGTTGCCGCGCACCCGGTTGCCGCTGCATGTGTTTGAACCGCGCTATCTGGCGATGCTGGATGATGTGCTTAAGACCCGCGAAAGGATGATCGGCATTATTCAGCCGCGCCCGGCCCCTGAAGGCCAGCGGCGCTTGTCGGCTATTGGCTGTGCGGGGCGGGTGATGTCTTTCACTGAAACCGATGACGGGCGCTACATGATCGTGCTGGGCGGGATCAGCCGCTTTCGTCTGGTCAAGGAAATCAGCGGCTTCACGCCCTATCTGCGTGCCGATGTGGCCTGGCGCGGTTTTGAACGCGATATGGAACCGTCCGAGACCGATGATGGTTTTGATCGCACGCATTTCATGGATCTTTTGACCCGGTTCTTCGTCGCGCGTCAGCTTGCCACCGATTGGGCCAACCTGCGCGAAGCCGATGACGAAACCCTGATCAATTCGCTGTCAATGCTATGCCCGTTTGAACCCGAAGACAAACAAGCCCTGCTAGAGGCCCCGACACTGACCTCGCGGCGCGAAACCTTGCAGATGCTGATGGAATTTGCCCTGCGCGCCGATGGCGACGGAGACGGAGTGATGCAATGAACGAACCAGTTGAATTTGACCGCCGCATGTTGGAGGCACTGGTTTGCCCACTGACGCATGCAACGCTGAAATATGATCCCGAACGGCAAGAGCTGATCTCGGTCAATGCCAATCTGGCTTTCCCGATCCGCGACGGCATCCCGATCATGCTGGTCGGCGAGGCCCGCGCGCTGGATTAATGGCCGCACTTCCGCAGACCCGGTGAAAGCCGCTTCGCCATCAAGCATACCCGGGGCGGTCTGTCCTTACCTTCATCCAAGCATGCAGGACTTCAGCTTGCCCGCCATTTCCAGCATAAGCGGAATGTCTTTTTCAAGATGGGCGATGCTCTTGCGCGTGGTCAGTGCATGGGTCGAGAGACAAGCCACAAGCGTGCCTGTGTCAGAAAAAATGGGAACCGCGCCGCCCACCATATCGTCAAACCATTCTTCCCGGTCAAGCGCATAGCCCGCCTTTCGAATGCGGGCCAATTCGGCCTCGAATGCCGCACAATCGGTGATCGTGTTGCGCGCCGATGCCTTGTTGGCGATCCGCTCAAAGATACCCAAAGCCACTTCCGGCTCAAGCGTCGAAAGATAAAGCTTACCAGAGGCGCAGCAATGCAAAGGCAACGGTGCGCCGACCTTCAGGTTGACCTGAAATGGCCAGTGCGATTCCAGCCGGTCGAAATAGATCAGCTTGGTGCCATGCGGGATCGACAGGCTGACGGTTTCGTTAAGCTTTTCCGACAGATTGCGCAAAAGTGATCGCCGTTCGGTGACCTTCGGTTCAAATCGCAAGCTGTTCAGCACCAGATTGCGGAATCGCTCACCGGGCAGGTAATGGCCTGATGTGTGGGCCACGATAAAGCGTTCTTCGCTCAGCGTATCCAGCCAGCGATAGATCGTCGGCGCGGGAATCCCCAAGCTATGTGAAAGACGTGTTGCCGTCGCCGCCTCGGGGTTCAGGCAAATCGCCTCGATGATCTCAAGAACGCGGCGGGGGGAGTTGCGGGTATTCTTCTGCTCGGTCACGACATAACTTTCTGCGGTCTCGGCGGTATGGCAAACCACCTTGCGGTTTTTATCGAAAATCGTCTTATATCAAAGACTTATTTGGCGCAGATGGTCCGTTTGCAAAGCGGTTTTGAAAATGTAGCGCTATGCCAAGAGTGCTGCAAGCCCCGGCATTTGTCAACTAAATGAGAATTTTACTATCGTTTAGTTGACAAAATAAAGCCCGCTCCCCTAGGCTTGGGTCATGGACGCTAGGCTCCAGACAGGCAGCCGCGTCGAAGGGAGGGACGATGCGAAGCGCAGTCCGCATATGTGCACCAAGGTTTTTGAACGTCGGCAAAGGTGCCTTGGGCGAAGTCGCATTGATGCTGGAGCGGATGGGCGGCGTGCGAAACCCGCTGATTGTGACCGATGCTTTCATGGTGTCGTCCGGCATGGCCGGGCGGGTGCAGGCGCTTTTGACGTCAGCGGGGCTGAAATCGGCGGTCTTCGACAAGGTATTGCCCGATCCGACCGACACAATCGTATTGGCCGGGATCGAGATGCTGGAACAGGGCGGCCATGACGCCGTGATCGGGCTTGGCGGCGGCAGCCCTATCGACGCGGGCAAGGCGATTGCGGTCATGGCCGCAGGCAGCCGCGACATCCAAGACTACCGCCCCCCCAAACAATCCGACACGCCCGGTCTGCCGATGCTGGCCATCCCCACAACCGCCGGGACCGGATCGGAAGTGACGCATCACGCGGTCATCATCCATGATGCGACGCGCGAAAAGATTTCTTGCCGGGGCGAAGGCTTCGTGCCGACCGCCGCCATCGTCGATTATGAACTGACCCTGTCCAAGCCAAAGCGCCTGATCGCCGATAACGGCCTTGATACCTTGACCCATGCGATAGAGGCCTATGTCAGCCGCAAGGCCACGCTCTACTCTGACCGGCTGGCGCTTGACTGCATGCGTCTGGTGGCGGGCAATCTGGATGCTGCTTATAAAGACCCCGAAAACATGGCCGCGCGCGAAGCGCTGATGCTGGCCGCGACCTTTGGCGGGTTGGCCTTTTCCAACGCCTCCATCGCGCTTGTCCATGCGATGAGCCGCCCACTTGGCAGCCT